>JAKANW010000474.1 GCA_021823555.1 Chloroflexota bacterium | reverse complement strand
TCTTGCGAAGTTATTGCGACCGCCGAGACCGGGAAATTTTGGTACCAGGCGAAGGTGTAAACCACGGGGAGTCCCTGGGCGCGCGCCAGCAGCACCTGTTCCCCCGATGCCACTGCGAATTGCAAATTGCCTGCGCCTACCAGTGAGACGCCATCCGTTTCCATCGAATAATCGAAATCGATCTGGATGCCCTGTTGTGCGAAATAGCCTTTTTCGATGGCAACGTAGAATGGTGCGAACTGAACGTTGGGAATGTAGCCCACCGGCAGGCGGACCTTGGTCAACGCGGCCGGTTCGGTTTTGACCCCTTGCGGGCTGCAAGCCATCAGGCCGATTGCCAGCCCAAGCGTGAGTAAAAAAATCTTGCGAAACATGAAATCTCCTTTGATTTCATCGTCCTGAGCGCAGTCGAAGGACGATGAAATGGTTAAGTTGTCGGTTGTTGCCAATCCAACAGTTTTTTCTCTGCGAACGCGACCATGCCATACAGCGCCAGCGCCAACGCGATCAACATGAACACTGCCACAAAGACCAGCGGCGTGTCGTACTGCCCGCGGCCCACGTTGACGAGGAAGCCCAGCCCATGGTCCGAGCCGACCAGTTCACCCACCACCGCGCCGATGACTGAGAGCGTCGCACCCACGCGCAGTCCGCCCAGGAATACCGGGAGCGCGGCCGGAATTTCGAGCTTGAACAAGATTTGTGCGTTTGTGGCGCGCAGGGAATGCATCAGGTCATGCAGCGCGGCTGGTACGGCGCGCACGCCCACCACGGTGTTGACCAGCACCGGGAAGAACACGATCAGTGCACAGATGAGGATCTTCGAAAACATTCCCGGCCCAAACCAGATAACCAGCAGCGGCGCAATGGCCACCAATGGCACGGCCTGGCTTGCGACCAAATACGGCGCAAGCAGATTTTCCAGCAAGCGCGATTTGGCGACTAGGTAGCCGATCACCGTGGCGAAGAGCGCGCCTGCCAGCAGGCCGGAGAGCACCTCCAGCAGGGTCACGCCGGTGTTGATGACCAGACTGCCATCGCCCAGGGCGCGCAGGAAGCGCGACCATACTTCCACAGGCGTCGGCAGGATGAAAGCTGGCAAGCCAGACAGGCTCGCCCCGGCCTGCCAGACGGCCAGGAAGAGGATTACAGAAACTAGCCCCAGCCAGGGACGGAGGGCGGCAACGCGTTTGGTGAATGTGGACATAATCAGTTGGTTTCAGAGTCCAAAGTCGGGAGACTTTGGACAATATCTGGAGACGTTGGAGTCTGTGTTGAGAAAACAAAACGCCTCGCGGGAGGAATCCTGCGGGGCGTGGAAACAGGCCCAATTCCACGCAGGAGGCGGAAACAAAATCCCGAAAACAACGTTCGTTTTCGGGGCATGAATCCAGCCAGGCGCGCAAAGGCCTGCTATTACGCCGCTGCGTCGCTCACGCGACACGAACGGCGTCATCACCTTCTTCTATCCAGACTGTTACTGTCGGCTCCGGAGTTGCGCCGGATCATGCTCTATTTCAGAAACCAGGTTTCGCTAGAGCTCGTGGGCTGTACCACCGATCGGGAATTCACCTGCACTTTGTGCGGTGCAAGTGGCACCCTGCCCCGAAGGTAAATATTCTATTATTCTCCGAATTATAACTAGGAAGCCGGGTTTCTTCAAGAAACCCGGCTTCTGTTTGGTTACTCTGCCTTGACGATGCATTCGACTGGGCAGACCGATTTGCACTGCGGCTCATCGTAATGGCCGACGCATTCCACGCAGGTGGTGGCGTCGATCACGTAGATGGTGCCTTCGCTGATGGAATTGGTGGGGCAAGCGGGCTGGCACGCGCCACAAGCGATGCAATCGTCCTGGATTTTCATTGCCATGGGGACACACTCCTATTTGAGATTTTGCGCAGGCAAGCGTACCCCAACGGGAAACGAGCGTCAATTGACAAACGTCGTGAGTTTGGATGATTTTGTCATGGTGAAGAGAGTGAATTGCCCGCAAGTCATTGGGTGCGGAGTCCAACGTCTTCAGACGTTGAATGGCAAGCCTCGCCAAAATCTGGAGATTTTGGACCCCGCCTCTCGCTTACAGTTGGTACAGTTCGCCGTATTTGGTTTTGAGATATTGGATGTACGGCTGGATGGTCAGCTCGCGGCCGGTGACGCGCTGCACCAGTTCGGGTGCAGTGTACTTTCGTCCGTGGCGGTAGATGTTTTGGGTTAGCCAGTTGTGCAGGGTGCTGAACCTGCCCTGTTTCATCTCGGTGGGGATTTCGGCGTGGGCTTTACACGCTTCACTGTAGAAGAGCGCGCTCATCACGTTGCCAAGCGTGTACCCCTGGAACGCGCCGCCGATGAAACCGCCGTACCAGTGGACATCCTGGAGGACGCCGTCACTGTTGTTGGGCGGAACCACACCGAGGTCCGACTCGAAGCGTTCGTGCCAGGCTTCGGGCAGGTCGCGGATGGAGAGCGTCCCTTCGAGCAGCTGCATTTCGAAGTCGAGACGTAGCATGACGTGCAGGTTGTAGGTCACTTCGTCGGCGTCGGTGCGGATGAGCGACCTCTCCACTTTGTTGATGGCGCGGTAGAACTCGTCGAGTGAGACGTTCTTGAGTTGTTCGGTAAATTGGGCTTGCAGTTTGGGAAAGAAGTATTCCCAGAAGCCGCGGCTGCGGCCGACCACGTTCTCCCACAGCCGCGATTGACTCTCGTGGACTCCGGAACTTGTCCCACCCGCGAGTGGCGTGCCCTCGTAGGCGGGGTCGACTCCCTGCTCGTAGATGCCGTGCCCCGCCTCGTGGATGTTGCTGAACAACAGTTCGCCGAGGAAATTTTCCTTGACGCGCGTGGTGATGCGCACGTCGCCGATGGAGAAGGAGGTGGTGAAGGGATGGTGAGTCTTGTCGAGACGGCCGCGTTCGAAATCGTAGCCGATCTGTTTGACGACCTCCGCGCCGAATTTAAACTGTCCTTCTTCGGGAAAATTCTTGCGCAGGCAGGAATCGTCTGCGGGCGCTTGGGATGTGATGGCTTTGACGATAGGCACGAGTTCGGTACGCAAGTCGGCGAAGAGAGCGCGGACGGTGGAGGCTTTCATGCCGTAGTCGGCAAAGTCGATCAGCGGGTCGGCGATGTGCTCGTAACCGGGGAAGAAGTCTGCCAGTTGGCGCGACAGGTCGAGGGTCCGTTCGAGAAGCGGGCGGACCTTGGCAAAGTCATTGGCGGGACGCGCCTCGGCCCAGGTCTGGTAGGTCTCGGCGGCATGGATGTTGAATTCGGCCAAAAATTCTGGCGGGATTTTGGCGGCGCGTTCGTAGTCACGGCGCGCCACGCGGATCAAGCTGGCGTCGTCCGAGTCGTAGGGCAGGCTTTCTTCATACTTGGCGAGTTGGTCGAGCAGTTTGCCGATCTTTTTGTCGATGAATTTTTCCTGGGCGATCTTAGCAAGCGTGGCCATTTGGCGGCCGCGGGCCGGCGCGCCGCCAGACGGCATGTAGGTTTGCTGATCCCAGCCGAGCACGGCCGCGGCGTTGTTCAGGTCGTTGACTTCGGCGAGCAGGGACTTGAGTTTGGTTAGTTTCTTTTGATAATCCATGAGGGGCTCTCCTGGGTGGAATGCTTGAAATATGTTCATTGTATCCCAAGCAGTGCGGGGGATGTCACCCTTCTGGCGGGTGGTTTTTGGGGAAGACCTGTTAACTGATGTTACGCACCCTCATCCCCAGCCCTTCCCCCGAAAGGGGAAGAGAGTCCCTTCTCCCTTCGGGAGAGGGTTAGGGTGAGGGAAAATACGAGCTTTCGAGCAAAAGTGCGTAACATCAGCTGTTAAGACGCAGAAAAC
>JAKANW010000473.1 GCA_021823555.1 Chloroflexota bacterium | reverse complement strand
GGCGTGGGAAAACTTTGCTATGCCAAAATCCGTCAGCACGGCGCGCGAGCCGTCGCGGACCGAGTCGAGCATCACGTTGGAGGGTTTGATGTCGCGGTGGACCAACCCCGCCCGGTGGGCGTAATCGAGCGCGCCCGAAACGTCACGCAGAATGGGCAGCAGCCGGTCGAGGGAAAACTGTCCCTGCTCCTTGAGCGCCGTGGAGAGGTTCATCCCGTTCAGGTATTCCATCACCATGAAGTACAGATCGTTCTCCACGCCGAAATCATAAATGCGGACAATATTGGAATGTTCCAACTCGGCCAGGGTCTGCGATTCGCGCTGGAAGCGCTTGCGGAACTGCTCGTCCTCCGCGAGGTTGGAGAGCAACACCTTGATGGCGACCTTGCGCCGGGTGGCGGTCTGCTCGGCGCGATAGACCTCCGCCATGCCGCCGCGTCCGATCAGGGACAGGTTGCGGTATCCCGAAAAGAGCGCGGGCGCGCGGGTGAGCGTGTCGGCGTTCGGCGCGTCGGCCTTCGCTCCCGCCGGGGTTTTCAGGTAATCAATGTGAATGTGGTAGAAAGTGCGGTCCACAAAACGCTGCAGGGCTTTGCGGGCGGGCTGGAACAACGCCCCGGCCGCCAGCGCGGAGATCATCATGCCGATGGAGGTGTGCTGTCCCTGCGTAATGAGGTCGAGCAACATCCTGCCGAGGATCAGGAACAGGCCAAACACCGAGACGAGTATCACGGTCAAGCCGCCATAGACGATGGCGCGGTTGATGATCAGGTCGAGGTCGAAGAGACGGTAGCGGGCAATGATGACGGTGAGACAGGCCGGGAACGCCAGGAACATCACGATGCTCGAGAGGCGCGCCGAAACCTGAAAGATCGCAAACGCGGAGGAAGCCCGGTCCTGGAAGGCCGGGACCAAAATGGACAACAGGTTGAACAGGATGAACCAGAGCAAAGGTCCCATCACGCCGGTGAACGCCCAGCGGATCTGCTCGCGCTGATTGGGATTCGAAACGGTCCGGTAACGATGCGCCTGCCCAAGGATCGAGGCGAAATACCAAAATAGCGAAATGCCGACATACGCCGCCAGGCTCAAATTCCCGGTAAAGAGGGGTGAACCGGGCCAATGCAACAGGGCCACCGTGACGAGCATGAAAGGCACGAGATATTTCGCCCAGCGCGGAACGAAGCGCCCGTCGGGATACCGCCACCCAAATAAAATGATACCCGCATCGCCCGCCATCATGATCGGGCTGACCCACCCCTGCGCGCCGGTGTTCATTGCCAGTTCGTTGCCCACATTGGTGAGCCTCATGCCAAACGACATGATCATGATCGAGAGGAAAATGGCAAACCAATCATCGGGGCGGCGGATGAACAGCACCACCGCCAGCCCCAAATATCCCAACAGGATGTACACGTCGCTGAAGATGTCAATCGTTGAAAACGTGAACAGGTTGAGGCCGAACTGGGCGACCTGGTAGAAAATATTCCCGCCGCCAAACAGCCTGTCAAAGTAGATCGCGCCCCCGTGGATCAGGATGTAAACGGTATATCCCGCGAAGAAAACCCACAACGCCTGCAACGCAACCCGCAGGGTGGGCCGGTCTTTGAGCGAGGTGGATGTGGCGGTGGACGGCGTGGCAGACGGGGAGGTCATGAGTCGAGTATACCGGCGATGGAGATGGCTCAACCTTACGCTCTAATTACGAATCCCCGCTGGAATAGTTGCGCGGTCAGGGGACAGGCTCGATACATTGGATATCTGACCCTTGCGGATATTGGACATAGCACGCCGGGCGGGACGGGTTCGCCAGCCGCACGGTCTCATCAAAGGGAAGCGGGCCGGGCACCGCCAGGGCCGGATACGCCGCCCGGAGCGTTTCCTGATACCAGCCGAAGTGAAGCAGGTCCGCGGCGACGACGGCCACATCGGGGCGTTCATGCAGGGCAAAATGGACATACCACAATGAGAAGACGGCCTCGTCCCCCCGCGTGAACAGGATGGCGCCCTGCGGAGTCTGCGCGAGGAGGGAGCGGGCATATTGCTCCGCCTGTGTGTCGCGCGAGAGGTCCACGCGCGGCCAGGTCTGCGCGGAGGAGAGGATCACATAGGCCGTCAATAGAACAGCGATCCATGCCCGCCCCGGCGGCCACTTTTGCATCAGGTTTCCCACTGCCACGCCGATCCAAACCGCGAAGCACAAAAAGGCGGCGAGCAGATACACCTGCGCGTCGCGCGTGGAGTAGGCAACCGAAAAGGCTGAAAAGGCGGCCACAATCCAAAGCGCGCCCCAATGCAAACGCGACCGGGAGAAAAACAGGACGAGACCGGCGAATCCCAATATCAAACCGGGGACGCCAAACTGCGCGAGGAATAACGAAGCCGAAGTTTGCAGGCGTTCCCAGAGGGCGGGCAACGTCGGAGGCAATAGTTCATCCTGATACAGTCGCCCGGAGACGAGCCAGAGGAAACCCGTCCACGTGGATGCGCCACCCCAATTCACCGGCGGCGCGGACGCGGCGCGGATGGGGATGATGAGATAAGTCAGCAGTCCGAGGGCAATGAACGAAAGCCGCCGCCACAACGCTGCCCAATCCCGCTTCCACAACAAGACGAGCGGAAGAAGAAAGATCGAGGTGACGTGGTTCCCCAGCGCGAGGCCGAGCGTCAATCCGGTCACGCGGTCGAGGCCCGGCGCGGAGAGTCGCGTTGCGAGGCCGGAGGAGAGATACAGAATCGCCGCGACGAACAAGGCGTGCAGGGCATAGACTTCGGTGATGACCGCCTGTCCCCATGTCAGCGGCGCAAGGGCAAAGGAAAAGGCGGCAGTCAGTCCGGCAAACGCGCCGACCCAACGCTCCGCGCTCGACAGGTATTGGCTCATGCGTAAAAGGAGCGCTGTGCTGTCTCTGCGAGGGTCGCGTAGCACGCCGAAGGCGAGGCGCTCGCCTGCCCCGATGTTCTTACGGGGGCCCCCACGAAGCAGTCTCTGCCCCGTGGAGGGGGTTGCTTCGCCGGGAGAACGCCGCCTCGCAACGACATGCGCTTTGTTGGCCGATGAGTCTACATATTTTTCAACGATGAAATAAACCAGCAGGGCGGCGCCGGTCATGGCGAGGGCCGAGAGCAGGTTGGTGCGAAATGCCAGAGGTCCGATCGGCAGGCGCTGGAAAAACCCCGCCAGAAGGAGGTAGAGCGGGTACCCGGTCGGGTGAGGCACGCCGCCCGTGGCAGTCGCGGTGATGAGATCGCCCCCGTCTGCCCCGTTGTGCATCCAGGTCAGGCCGGGCGCGAGAGTCGAACCGTAGACCCATAGCAGGGTCACGACCAGGAACGCGGGAGCGAGGATGCGCCGGGTACGCTTCACAGGAATTAAAACAGGGCAGAGGAAATCCTCTGCCCTGCTCGTTGCTGAACCATGTCGCCGCTATTGCCCGGCAGGGACGTACACGCCGGTCCAGTTGGCAGGGGCGCAGGCCTGGCCCTTGTCGGTCTTCGTCGGGAGCGGCGTCCACGGCGGGATGACCGAGTTGAGGTCGTCGGTGTAATAGTAGATGGTCATCTTCTTGCCCGGCCGCGCGGCAAAACAGATGGTCCATTCGCCCATCTTGTCCGTGGTCTCGAGTATGAGCGGTTCGTAATGCACCACGTGACAACCCGGCAGATAGAGCACATCCTTATCGTTCGGGAAAGGTATTGTCTTGGTGTCCTGGGTCTCAGGCTCCACCCAGACATCGTCGGAGAGGTTCGGGAGTTTGTAGACAACGGTGATGGAGCAGATGCCTCCGATCGAATAGGTGCCCGATTTGGTGATGCGGTTGGTGGGTGGCGGAGGCTGG
>JAKANW010000472.1 GCA_021823555.1 Chloroflexota bacterium | reverse complement strand
TGGCGAGGATTTCCCCGTGGAAGTACTCCTGACGCGGATCACTATTGGGGATCGGCAGGTAATCCAAACCGTCTGGCGCGATATTTCGGATCGCAAACAGGCGGAAACCGAGATTCGATATCTGGCAACCTTTGTGGAGGCCGCCAGCGAAGCCATCATGAACGTAACCATGCAGGGCAAGATCGCTGCCTGGAACGCCGCGGCCGAGCATCTGTTTGGATATACCAAAGAAGAGATCATTGGGCGCTCGATCATTTCCCTGTCACCGCCCGAATTACAGGAACAAGCCAGCGGCTTCATGCAAAAACTCGCGCGTGGCGAGAGCATCCCCCCCACCGAGTCCGTACGCCTCACCAAAGATGGCCGCCGAATTAATGTGCTGATCAGCGCGTCACCGATCAAAAATGACGCCGGGCAGGTTATCAGCTTCAATGGGGTGATGCTCGATATCAGTGAGCAAAAGCAGGCGGAGCAAGCCCTTAAGGACAGCGAGGAAAGATTCCGCAGATTCTCGGATGTCACATCCGAAGGTTTGGTGTTCCACGAGCAAGGCAAAATTGTGGATGCCAATGAAGCCCTGGTCAAAATATTTGGGTACTCCAACGCGTCGGAACTCATCGGCAAAAACCTGCTGGACTTTATTGCGCCCGAAGCGCGCCCGACCGTGATCAAACAAATTCAGTCAGGCAATCCGTTACCGTATGAAGCTGTGGCCTTGCACAAAGACGGAACGCCGTTCCCGGTGGAAGCTGCTGCCCGCCAATATGAATTTGAAGGAAAAACCATTCGCGTCGCATCCATTCGTGACATTACCGAACGTAAGAAAGCGGAAATAGAACTGCTGCGCTTAAAGAACGCAGTGGAACAAACCGGCGACGGCATTGCCATTACCGACATCGACGGCAATCTGCTGTATGCCAATCCCGCCTGGGCCGAGATGCATGGATATACTTTGGAAGAGATCATTGGCAAACACTTGAGCATGTTCCATACGCCGGAACAACTCGAGCGCGATGTTGCCCCCTTCAACGAGAAAGCGATGGCAACCGGCCATAGTTCCGGTGAAATCGGCCACGTCCGTAAGGATGGCACAGTCTTCCCCACTTTGATGACTGTCACCCTTCGTAGAGACGCGAATGGACAGCCCATTGGTTTGATCGGCACTGCACGCGATATTTCCGATCAAATAAAAACGCGTGAGATATTGCAGGAAAGTGAAACCCGCTTCCGCACCATGGCAGACTTCACCTACGACTGGGAATATTGGCTCGGTCCAGATGGAAAGTTCATCTATGTTTCGCCTTCGTGCGAACGGATCAGCGGTTACAGCGTTGACGATTTCATGAACGAACCAAATTTGTTCACCCACTTAGTCTCCCCTGAAGATCAAGCTGCCTGGGAAGAACACATGCGGACCTATCACACCGCCCACGGTCTTGAAAGCGGCGAAATAGATATGCGCATCATCAATCGCAACGGCGAGACCCGCTGGTTCAATCATGTCTGCCGGGCGGTACATGATCAACAAGGACATTGGCTGGGACGCCGCGCCAGCAACCGCGACATTACCGACCGGATGATCCTGCAACAGGAGATCCAAGAATCGTTGGAACGCCGCGGCCGCCAGGTGCAAATCACAACCCAGATTGCCCAATCCATCTCCTCCGCTACCGACTTGGGCGACCTCTACCAGCGCGTTGTGATTCAGGTAAAAGAACAATTTGGTTACTACCACGCGCAAATCCTGCGCTACGACCCTGTTCAAAATGCCGTCGTTCTGGTCACTGGCTATGGCGAAGTGGGCGCAAAAATGATGGAGTTCGGGCACACCCTTCCCATGGGTACCGGCTTGATTGGTACTGCGGCCTCCACCGGACAAACCGTGCTGCGCCCGGCCCTGCGCAACGACCCCGACTGGCGCCCCAACCCCCTTCTGCCAGACACCAAAGGTGAAATTGCCATCCCGATCAAATTGGGCGAAACCATCTTGGGCGTGCTGGATGTGCAAAGCGATACAGCCGACGCGCTCAGTTCAGACGATCAACTCCTGCTGGAAGGTTTGTGCGGTCAGATCGCGGTCGCCATTGAAAGCACCCGCCTGCGTCAGGAAATGAACGAACGATTGGAAGAAATCAACCGGCTGTACCAGGCCATGCGTCATGAAGGCTGGAAGGCCTACCAACAAACCGAAAAGACTGCCGCCGGCTTCATGTTCGATCAAATGGGCGTCATCCCTGTGAGCAATGAAAACCTGGCCCAGGAATTCTTTGCCAACCTGCCCATCGCCATTCCTGGCGGGGAGGTTGTCGGCAATCTGGCCGTTGCCGATGACCCGCAGCGGCCGCTCACCCCGGAAGAACGCGACTTGCTTGGTCAAATCACCGAACAGATCGCCCTGGCCTTGGAAAGCGCCCGCCTGTTCGATCAGACACAATTGGCCCTGGCGCAATCGGAAAAGTTGTTCGAGGCCAGCCGTTCTCTCACGCAGGCCACAGACTTGCAGGAACTCGTGCACGCCACAATCAACACACTGAACATTCCAAGTATTAACCGCGCAATTCTGACTATATTCCACTATGACTCGACTGGCAGTGTAGAAAGCCTGGATATCATTGCAAATTGGTGGAATGGCCAAGGTCACGAGGTCACCAAAATCGGCACACACTACCCACTGGAGGTAATCCGCGTCATGCCGATGTTCGTCAGCCAGACCCCCGTTTTCTTCAATGACACCTACACCGATGAACGCGTAGACAAAGTCACCCTCGAACTCGTGCAGAGACTAAACCTTCGCTCCGTGGGCGTTTTGCCGCTGCATGTGGGATCGCAGCAGATTGGAGCCCTGGTCCTTGAAGGTGAAGAACCGCACAGCTTCACTCAAGATGAAACCCGCCTGTTCACGGCCCTGGCGCCTCAAATCTCCACCGTGTTGGAAAACCGCCGCCAGTATGAACGTGCCCAAAAGCAGGCCGAACGAGAAAGCATGTTGAACACCATCAGCCAAAAGATCCAGAGCGCCACCACCGTGGAAGCCGTGCTTCAGATCGCGGCCCGCGAACTGGGTCACGCCTTGGGCGCCCCGCTGACCATTGCCCAACTAGGCATGAAGGATAACAACAATTAACGCGCACCAGATCGCGCTACTTATGGATGGATGGTTCAGGAGGCAGTGAATGGCTAACAGTCACTTCCAAAAGCGGATCGACGCGTTATTTAGCGATATCGGCCGGCTCGAATCCGATCCGGCCGCGAAGGCGCTTGAGATTCGCAGCGAACTCGAGACGTTCCGCGCACGCTTACATGCGCTCGAAACCGAAATAGCGGAAGAGGAAAAACGCGTTGCCGAACAGACAGCCCAAGCCCTCTCTGCAAAGGTACCCGCAGTCGAAGAAGACCCCGCTCCCCGCCGAATCTCCCTGCCGGTCATTTATGAACAGGAACAAGTCGGTTTTGCCTTCTCAGACAACGTTGTAATGCCGCTGAGCGAACCCAAAATAGCGCCCGACAGCGGCATTGCGGTTCCCCTCGTGGCGGGCGGTCAGCCCATTGGCAAAGTGGCGGTTCAGCCTCCCGCCGAACGCGCATTGACCCCTGAAGAAGAAACCCTGCTCGCCGCCGTAGCACAGCAAGCCTCGCAGCAAATCGAAAACCTGCGCCTGCTCTCGGCCACGGAACGCGCCCGCGCCGAAGCCGAAGCTGCCACCCGCCGCTTCATCCACGAAAACTGGGACGCCTTCATGGACGCGATCCATCACAGCGAACGCGTTGGCTATGCCTATGATCAAGCCTCCATCACGCCCTTCCTGGCTCCACCCCAAGCCGATGGCGGCGTCAAGGAAGTGATCGACG
>JAKANW010000471.1 GCA_021823555.1 Chloroflexota bacterium | reverse complement strand
GCCACATACAGCGTGCTGAACAAACCTTCGGTTTGGATGTGCGTGCGCGTGACCGAGCGGATCTGTTCGAGCGCCTGCGAGGCTGTCATGTTTTCGCGCAGACGGATCGTTCCGGTATGCCAATCCCAAGTTCTTGGAAACGTTTGGTTACTCTGTGAACGAAGTGCCCAACGGACGTCAATGGTTTCGCAGGGCTTTCCCCGAGCTCCGCCTCAGGCGAGAAGCGATCGCTGCCTGGGTGGAAGACTGCAGAGAGGCCCACCCGGGCGAACAACGGCCGCGTTAGGAAATCCTTATCCACAGCCTGCCACAGTCCGCCGTGCAAAAAGATCACGCCCAAACGTGTACGCGGCGCGTCCGCGGGTGGCAGCCACAGGTCCGCCTGGAGAGGCGACTTTTTCCCGATGTTGATGTCCAATTGAGAAGGGCCGAGCGGCAGGTGGGGTTGGAGCAACTGATAGGGACGCGCGAGACGGGTCCAACGTTCAGGCGGAATACGCTGTTCCCAATCCGAACCAAAGGCGCGTTCGAAAGGATCCTCATCCCGCCGCGTCACGCGGAGGGTGTGCCTGGTCCCGGCCCACGCGCCGAACAGGCCTGCCAGCGCGGCCGGCCCATCGCCGCGCGCCAAGCTAAACAACGCCACCAACGCACCGGCCAATGCCACGAACGGCGCCCATGCACCGGCCCACAATTTTGGCAGCCAGACTGCACCGCCCGCGCGTCCCTTCGGCGAGCGGACGAGCGTCAACAGACCAAAGAAGGCGGATAGAAAACTGAGAAAGCGGGAAATTTTTTTCATTCAACACCTTCGCCAAAATTATGCACATGAAATAGGGCGAATCGAGGCAAGTCGAATCTCTCACAACCTAAAACTGTTCGAGAGGCCATGCCAGAGATTGTAGCACTTTTGCAATCCCTTGCACCTCTTGTTTTCAAAATGACTTTCGCCAGATGAGCCTGGTTCTCCACGCCAAAACAAGCAGACGATCTCTCGTCCTCTGATATTTTCCACCGAAAAAGTAGGAAAGGATTGCCAACATGCACTATTCAAACGGCAATATCCTGCAAGACTATTCGATCAACATCAAGATATCTTTCCAAATCAATCAGCATAGATCGGGGAAAAGGACAGGTTCTCATGCCTAACAGATCGTTTGCGTTTCCCAAACCAGCCCTGACGTATTGAAAGATAGAAAGGAGGCTTGCCGTTAATCGTTGTACGCATCCTTTCTTCTGAACGCGGGTACAATCGCTCCATCATTTTCGGAGGCTTTGCATGGCAAACACCGGCTACGAATGGGAAAACTATTTCCAATGGGACCAGGGACGCGCACCGCGTCCATTCCTGCTGGAAGCGCTCGAGCGCTTCCCAGCGGACGTGTCCCTCCGCGCCATTGACCTGGGCTGCGGCGACGGCAAGGAGGCTCTCATCCTGCTCGCGCGCGGCTGGCACGTCCTTGCCATTGATGGGGCCGAGGCGGGCATCCAGCGCCTGATAGACCAAGCGCCAGCCGAAAGCCTGCCTCGTCTGCAAACGCAGGTGACCCGCTTCAAAGGTGTAATCCTGCCGCCCGCGGACCTGATCCTTGCCAGTTACAGCCTGCCGTTCTGCCGCCCGCAGCACTTCCCGGCGCTTTGGGAACAGGTCGCGCACTCCGTCAAACCGGGCGGGCGATTTGCCGGTAATTTTTTCGGCCCGCGCGATTCGTGGGCAAACGTGCCCAAGATGACCTTCCACACCGCCGAACAGGTCCGCGCCTTGATGGACGGCTTGGAGATCGAAACCTTCGAGGAAACGGAAGAGGACGGCCAATCGGCCAACGGCCCCAAACACTGGCATGTGTTCACGGTCATTGCCCGGAAATGGGAGTAACCGCTCTTGATGCGCGTCAACGGCTTCCTCATCATGGGCGTGGCGGGCAGCGGCAAGACTACTATTGCGCGCCTGCTTGCGCAGAAATTGCAATGGGATTTCCTCGACGCCGATGATTTTCATCCACCCGCCAACATCGCCAAAATGAAGGCCGGGATTCCCCTCGACGATTCCGACCGCGCCCCGTGGCTGGTTGCCATCAACGAGGCTTTAACCTCCACCCTCGCGGCGGGACGTCACCCCGTGCTGGCCTGCTCGGCCCTCAAGAAACGCTACCGTCTCGCCCTCTGCCAGGGAATTGACGGACTGCAAACTGTCTATCTCAAGGGGAATTACGAGTTGATCCTCTCGCGCCTCACCGCCCGTCAAGGCCACTACATGAAACCCGAGATGCTGCGTTCCCAGTTCGACGCGCTGGAGGAACCGTCTGATGCGCTGGTCGTAGATATCCGCTTGGGAGTGGAGAAAATTGTAGAACAGATCCTGAAATTAATTTGAAGGCGGCCGGCCCATTTTCTCGATAGTAATTGACAGTAAAACCCTGTACGATACGCATGTCTCAACCATTGATTTCATTTTGGAGGAAACATGTCAAAAGATACGCTTCGTCAAATTGCCAATGCGGTCTCGGTCGTCATCGCACTAACCGTCAACATTCTCGCCACCGCACTTCCGCTCAACGGTCAGGATACCGGAAAAATCTCCGATCGCTTTCTCGTCTACTTTGTTCCAGCAGGCTACGTTTTCGCCATTTGGGGCATCATCTACATTGGCTGGATCGCCTTTGCCGTCTATCAATTTATGCCCGCCCAAAAGGAAAATCCGCGCCTGCGCCGGTTGGGCTGGCTCTTCGCACTCAGCGGACTCTTCAACGCCGGCTGGTTGTTCTGCTGGCACTACAACGTTTTTGGACTGAGCGTGCTGGTCATGCTTGTGCTGCTTGCCTTGCTCATCGCCAGTTATCTGAAATTGAACGTCGGCAGAACATCCGTCAGCGCCGCCGAAAAATGGACAGTCGATATTCCGTTCAGCATCTACCTCGGCTGGATCAGCGTAGCCACCATCGCCAACATTGCCGACTGGCTATACCTGGTCAACTGGAACGGATTCGGCCTCGCGCCGCAAATGTGGGCGGCGATTATGCTGGCCGTCGCATCCTTGCTTGGACTTTTGATGGCGCTCACGCGTCTGGATGCCGGCTACCTATTTGTCTTCGTTTGGTCCTTCATTGGGATTGCCGCCAAACAAGCGGCGGAACCCTCCGTCGCCAACACGGCGTGGGCCGCGGCGATAATCGCACTTGGGTTGGCGGTCTTCAGCCTCATCCAGCGACGACGTGCCGCGGCATAGATCTATGGGGCGCCCAACAGATGATTCCATCGGGGGGGTGCAGCGCGCGCTTCGATCATCTTGCAATATCATTGTCATCTGACGCGCCTGCTTGCCCCCGATAACGATTGCTTGTATACTGAATCCATACTTTATCAAAAAGGAGAGAACCATGAACAATCGAACTGTTGGAATCATTGCCACCGTTGTCACGGCCCTGCTCTGCGGTTGTGCGGCGATCCTCTCGTGCGTGTTCGGCGCACTCGGCGCAGCCGGGGTGCCATTCGACACCACGGTCAACGGGCAGACCACATCCCAGCCCATGCCCGCCGCGTTGGGCTATGCACTGTTATGCCTCTCCATTGTTTTCATTGCAGTGCCGGTGGTGGTCGGCTTCCTGACCCTGCGCAAGAAACCCGAAGCGGCCGCCCCTGTCAGCAACGAACCACTGCCCCCCGCTTCGTAAGCTAATCTCCAGTGAAACAAAAAATGAGACTGCCATCATGACAGTCTCATTTTGATTAACTGATGTTACGCACCCTCATCCCCAGCCCTTCCCCCGAAAGGGGAAGAGAGTCCCTTCTCCATTCGGGAGAGGGTTAGGGTGAGGGAAAATACGAGCTTTCGAGCAAAAGTGCGTAACATCA
>JAKANW010000470.1 GCA_021823555.1 Chloroflexota bacterium | reverse complement strand
GTCGCCGAAGGTCCGGTAGGAAGCGCACAGGCCGCCAAGCCGAGGGTCAGAATCAAGATCGTCGTCGCAAGTTTTGTTTTTAAATGGGAAAACATCGTCCGCATTATACCCGAATCAAAAAGCCCGGTTTCTTGAAGAAACCGGGCTTTTGGTACAACAAAGGTTTAGTACTCCGGCATCGGCGGGGCCGCGACGGGTTTGTCCTTCTCGGGCAGGTCGGTGATAAGCACGTCGGTGGTCAGGATCATTGCGGCGATGGATGCGGCATTTTCGAGCGCGCCGCGCACAACCTTGACCGGGTCGATGATGCCGGCTTCGATCATGTCAATGTATTCACCGGTGATAACGTTGTAGCCAATGTTCTTGTTCTTCTTCTCAGCGGCGGTGCGGCGGACGGTGTCGATGATGACGGAGCCGTCCTGGCCGGCATTCGAGGCGAGTTTGCGGATCGGGGCTTCGAGCGATTTCTTGACGATGTTGATGCCTACGCGGGTCTCTTCGTTGTCATCGTCAGCGCTGCTCTTCAGAAGTTTGTCGAGCTTGGTGGAGGCGTTGATGAGGGAGATCTCGCCGCCGGGCACGATGCCTTCTTCCACCGCGGCACGGGCCGCAGACAGAGCATCTTCCACTCGGTGCTTCTTCTCTTTCATCTCGGTCTCGGTGGCCGCGCCCACGCGGATGATGGCGACGCCGCCGCTCAACTTGGCGAGACGTTCCTGAAGTTTTTCCTTGTCGTAATCGCTGGTGCTCTTGTCGATCTCGGCGCGGATTTCCTTGATGCGGGCTTCGATGTCGCTCTTCTTGCCTTTGCCGCCAACGATGGTGGTGTTCTCTTTATCAGCAACGACCTTCTCGGCGCGGCCAAGGTCCTGCAGGGTGGCGGTTTCCAACTTTCGGCCAGTCTCTTCGGAAATGACGACGCCGCCGGTCAAAATGGCGATGTCTTGCAGCATGGCCTTGCGGCGGTCGCCAAAGCCGGGGGCTTTGACAGCCAGCACGTTCAACATGCCGCGCAGTTTGTTGAGCACGAGGGTGGCCAGAGCTTCACCGTCGATGTCTTCGGCAATGATGACCAGTTCGCGCTTGCCAAGCTGGACGAGTTTTTCGAGGATGGGGACGATATCCTGGGCCGCGGAGATCTTCTTCTCATTGATGAGAATGTACGGCTCGCTGATTACCGCTTCCATCTGTTCGGTGTTGGTAATGAAATAGGCGGAAATGTAGCCGCGGTCGAACTGCATACCTTCCACATATTCGGTCTCATCCGACATGGATTTGGACTCTTCCACGGTGATAACGCCGTCTTTGCCAACCTTGTCCATCACGTCCGCGATCAGTTCGCCGACATGAGCGTCCGCGGCGGAGTTGGTGGCTACGGAGGCAATTTCTTCCTTCGTGTCAATCTTGACGGCAGACTTGCGCAGCTCTTCCACGACAGTATCGGTAGCCTGCAAAATTCCGAACTTGAGCAGCATCGGGTTGTAACCGGCTTCCAGGGCCTTGAGGCCTTCGTTCACGATGGCGTGAGCCAAAACGGTGGACGTGGTGGTGCCGTCGCCGGCGATGTCGTTGGTCTTGGACGCGGCTTCCTTGAGCAGTTGGGCGCCCATGTTCTCAAACGGATCTTCCAGCTCAATTTCCTTCGCAACGGAAACGCCATCGTGGGTGATGGTGGGGGAACCGAACTTGCGGTCCACAGCGACGTTGCGGCCTTTAGGACCGAGGGTTGCGCTCACCGCATTCGCGACCATATTCATACCGTTCTTTAGTTTGCGGCGAGCATCTTCAGAAAAGACAAGTTGTTTAGCAGCCATAGGGGGATTCCTCCAAAATGAAACTTATTGAAAAATTATTCAATAACGGCCAGCAAGTCGCTCTCGCGCAGGATGAGCAATTTCTTGCCGTCCAATTTGAACTCAGTACCGGCATACTTGGCATACAGCACTTTGTCACCCACCTTGACATCCATCTCGATGCGCTTGCCTTCGTCATCGCGCGCACCGGGTCCGGCAGCCAAAACTTTACCCTGTTGGGGTTTCTCTTTCGCCGTCTCAGGGAGAACGATGCCGCCAGCAGTCACTTCTTCCTGCTCGATGGGTTCTACAACAAGGCGATCACCGAGGGGTTTAAGAGAAAGTTTTGCACTCATATGTAAGCCTCCTAAAGGATGATTTGGATTATCGCAAGAATTTAGCACTCGTGATGCAAGAGTGCTAAGAGTGAACAAATGATACTTGTCTTTGAAAAGCAAGTCAAGAGGAATGTGGAAATTCTTACAAAACTCCGATATTCCCCCACCCGCGTGCGGACCGTCAGGGCGCGGCTGTAGGCGTGACGGTGCTGACCGGAGTGGCGGTCGCCTCAGGCGTGAACGTTGGAGTCGGTATCGCCGCCAGGTTGGGCGAACTCACCCCAAGCCCCGCACAAATTAGTTGGGCGGTCTGCACGATGCCGGGAATGCTGTTATCCGAAAGGCGGACATCCTGGTTGGACTGGTAAAACTGCCAGACCTCATTCATCACGGTCAACGCGTCGTTGCAGCGATTGTCCTTGGGTCGGCTGAGGGCCGCCAGCACAGAGCCATAGGTGTAGTAATACACGATCGTGGTGGAGGAGAGCGGAAGGCCGGTCACCGCCGTACCGTTGTCGCCCTTAGCACAGCCGCCGCGCGCGTCACAGGATTCCGACGCGGTGCAGCCACTGACCGCGCACTTCAATGCCGGGATGGAACCTTCGTAGTTGCGCGACTTGAAGAAAACGATTCCCAACTGGCCGTAGGTATCGGCGTTGGCGGGATCGTAGTCCAGCGCCTTTTGTACGTTGATGGCAGCCGCGAAGTAATCACCGGTTTGCGAATAGGTCTTGGCAATTGACAGGTAGGGAATTGGGTCATGCACACCCAACTGGTCATTGATCTCCGCAGCACGCGCAAAATAGTCGAGAGATTGATCGTACAGCGTCTGCGCCGAATCTGCATTGAGGCTGCCATAGGCCAGGCGGCGATAGTTCGCACCGGCACGCAGGTAGAGGAAGGTCAGGTTGGGCGAAATGGCGATGGCCTTATCGTATTCCTGAATGGCTTGGTTGTATTGTCCTAGCGACTCGAGCACGTAGGCATACACGCGGTGCACGTCCATAATCGTGGCTGCGTCGGGGTGCTGGAGCGCCTGCTCGATATTTTGCTGGGCCTGCGTCCATTTTTGCTGGTCGACTAGGATTTCCGCATAGAACGCCAGGGCGAGCGTATTCGAGTTGTCTATCAGCAAAGCGCGGTTGGCTTCCTGCTCGGCCTCGGTGAGATAGGCATCCGCTTTTTGTTTGTCCACCAGCGTGGTGCTGGCATTCCAGTCCAACACAAAGGAGCGGATAGCGTGGACGGTGGAATCGTCCGGGGCGAGGGCCACCGCCTTGTTGATCGAAGCCAGCGCATCGTTCAGGACTTTGAGGCGGTCGGCGTCAGTGGTTTTCAGGGCCGAGGAATAGGTCTGGATGCGCGCCAGCTTGGCCCAAATTTGGGCGTCGTTCGGGTTCAGGTTGACCGCTTCGTTGTAGGCATTGATCGCCCCGTCCAGGTTGCCGGCCGTGAAGAGCGCGTCGCCCTCCAATGCGTAAGATTCGACGTTGCGCGTGGGGGTGGCGGTGGGCAGGAAAAGCGGCTTGATATTGCCGCGGTTCAATTGGCCGATAAGCCACATCCCGCCCAGGATCATCACGATCAATGAAAAGAGGCGATAGATGTTGAGGCGCGGTTGTTGGTGGAATAAGTTACGGCGCGGGTAAACGTTCATGGAGTGGGAGTGTAGGTGGGAACCGGCGTGTCCGAGGGGATCGCGGAAGGTGTCACCGGTGGTAC
>JAKANW010000469.1 GCA_021823555.1 Chloroflexota bacterium | reverse complement strand
ATATGGCCTGCCGATTGCGCCAGCACATTGGCGACGCGAGTGATGCCGCGATTCGTTATTTCCGCCAGCCTCTTGGCACCGCCTATGTTGTGAGGAGGCAGGGTGAAGGAATCGACCGGCGATTTTTTGATCAAGGTCCGCTTCACCCAGTTGTCGCCATTCTGCGGCTTGCGAAGCATATAACTGGCGCCCTTATTCCCAACGCCTAATTCGGCGCTAATCAGAACGCCATTGCGGAATCTCAACTCCCGGACATGATTTTGAATCAGATCGAAATATTCTTCATCGAGTTCTTTCTTGATCATCGTGAAGAATCGGGTAAAGCCCTCCGACTCGAATTTGTCGGCATGATCGTCGGCGATTTTCCTCAACCTCTTGAGCAGGTCGATGAACATCTGCATCAAGTCCAGAGAGTTATTCAATATGGAGCTTGGACGTGTGCCGGAAATGCCCAGCAGATGCCGCCGTTTGTTGTCCTTCGATTCCAGCGGAATTTCATAGATTTCCCTGACAATGGATGGATTCTTGAGACAGTCCTTGAGAATGGCCTGACGATACAATATCGCCTCTGGATCCTTCAAACCGGACAACACCACCTTCTTCGCCGTCTTCAATAACGACTCGTCGCCCAGCGCCATGGCGTTGAACAGCGTGTCCAATGCCAGGTCCTGTGTCAGGGATTGTTCATGCCACAACGGCAACGGGGCCGCATCGAAATCGCGATCCCTGTACATCAAAAAGGCCTTCATGACTTGATGCGCTCCATCAGCTGTGATTCCGTCAGGCGATATTTCTCGGCCAGCAAGATGGCATAGGTCAATCCGCCAGCCGGTTCCCTTAAAATTTTATAGGTCCGCAGGGCCGGGTTTTCCGGTGCGACCGTGCTGACCATGCTCACCGTCTTCTCGTTGAAGGAGGCAAGTTCATCCACAAACGTTACGAAAACGCAGAGCAAGTCCAGGTTGACGATTGTTTCCAGAATCCTTCTGCATAAGAACGCGGCGTCCTTGAACGTGGTGGACGTGAAAATTTCGTTCAAAATGACGATGCTGTTCGTCGTGGCCTGGTTCAAAATACCGTAAATTCTAACCAAATCATCTTCCAGCTTGCCGCGTAAATTTTCAATACTTTCCTCGTTTTCGAAATGCGTAAAAAGTTGGTCATATAGGAAGAGTCGGGCTTCGCTGCCAGGAACGGAGCAGCCCAGTCGAGCCAAATAATGAATCTGGCCGAAAGTACGCGCAAAGGTGGTCTTTCCGCCCTGGTTGGGACCGGAGACTACTAGGATACGCTCTGGGCCATTCAAGTAGAAATCATTACTAACCACAGGCATGTCCTTTGCATTGAGGCTGAATGCCAAGGCCAGGTCAAAACCTTCGAAATCGTAGACTTCCTTCGTATCCGAAATCCGAGGATAACAAAACTTAAGGCCGCTGCGCTTGAGATCCGCAATGTATTCTTGATAAGCAACATAAAATTGTATTTCCTGGGTAAAAACGCGAATGGTCTCATCCATGAAACGGCTGTACCGAACACAATACTGGTCAAGGCGGTAAAACACATCGGGATACAGCCTTGCGACGCAATCCAGAATTTGGGCCTCGACAAAATCCATATCATCGTCCTCGGGGTTGCCTTTGTAATTATAGTAATTTCTCGCCGCGCTGTCCTTGAATTTTTCAAACGCTTTTTCCACATCCAAACTATAGTCTGTTTCCGCTTCATATTTGAAGACCTTAACCATATTTCCACGGATCATAAGGCAATATTTTACGCCGGCGAGGTCAGTTTGCAAATTTCTTGTTTCCAGCCAAAGCGTCTGGAAACCTTCCGAGTCAACATAGTGACTCACATATTCACGAAAAGCTGCCAACCCGCGTGAGTGCAGATTGGCAAGCGTCAAATCATGTGCCAGCCCCGTGACGGCTTCACAATAGGACTTGGTTGCCTCCAGGAACCACCCCTCCTGATGGCTTGTAAAGTTAAGCGTATCCACCAGGGCTAGACATCGGCTGGCTGCGCTCATTTTTTCGGAAAAACTGTTGATCCTTTCCAACAGCCAGTCATCTTCAAGATCCTGCCCGATTTCCTGGCGGTACCGAATCGCGTCGACATTAGTCAACGGTGTGTAAAAAAATGGCTTCAGGTCATATTCCGGTTTGGCGGCAGTGATCGACTCGATGATTTGATCGAGCCGTGGATCAGTAAAAAAGGCACGCGCTTCTGTGGTCGCCTCATGCGGGCCAGCGTCAACTCCATCGAACAAAATGCTGCGGAATCCCATGGAAAGGAACCTCTCTTCCCGCTTATTCGATGTGCGCCGTGCGTTCGCCGACCAGTTGAACCAATGCCCGCCGCCAGGCATTCTCTTCGTTGCTGTTCAGCAACCCGCGGCGGATTGCGTCACGCTTCAACGTATAACTGCGCATGTCGTCCGCCAGATCGTTAAAATGTTCCGCCTGTTCGTTCAATAAAAACTTCGCGATCTCCTCCGGTGGTTTCAACGCAAGGACCGCCTGCAAATGCGGCAGACACAGCCCCAGTGATTGACGGTAAAACTTTTGTCCATCGGGCGTGGCAATATAGTCAAGAAAACGCGCCGCTTGCACTACCTGCTCCTTCCTCACTGCCTCACACGCGGGACAACTTTCATTGCGCGGCAGAAGATGTGTCACGGCGTCGGCATGTTGCTCCATGCCGTTTGCAATCTCCTTTAATGAGACCGCCACCGCCTCCACGAGCGGAACATATCCCAGGCTGACATCCTGTGGCGCAGCAACATTCTGAAATTGCCACGTGTGCAAATTGCAAAGCCCACGTATCGACGCGAACTCATTTCGTACCTGCGCCTCTTTGACAAGACTGTTTTCCAGCGATACGAAGAAATCGAACACGGAGCGGCTCAACGCGTCACACACGGGGCAAGTGCGCGTCTTTCTCAGACTTTGGGCCGGTTTCGCTTCGACCACTCTTTTGATCTCCACTGACGCCTGCGGCGGCGTTAGAAAATCGGGCGTTGTTTGAGGCGTAATTGCCAGCGAGCCTTTCAACAGTTCCTCCTGAACCGCATGGACGCGTGCCCGCAAGCCGCTAATCTCCTGCCCATCAGAGGATGTGTCCGCCAATACAGACGCCAGATCGTCGAGGATGGACACGAGTAATGTGTTTGCTTTTTCTTCCGCCAGGAAGTTTTCAAGCATCCGCTCGAACGCGGGCAGTCCGCTGACATCCAGCGACTTTGAGTCGTCCACCAGTTTGGCTTGAAGCGCGTTGCGCGCCGACAGTGGATACATCTGCACATTGGAATCCTTCACCAAGTTGTTCAGTCCGGCTTGAATGTAACTCAATACCTGATCCTGTTCCTGCGGCGAGAGTAGATCGATCTTGTTTGCGACAATGAACAAACGGCGAACATACCCCTGAATATCGCGCAGAAAATTTTCCTCCGCCTCGCTCAGGGGAGCTTCCACACTGGTGACGAAGATTACCGCGTCAGTTTGAGGAAGGAATTCGTAGGTGGTCGCGGTGTTTGCCGTGCGGGTCGAGCCGATGCCGGGCGTATCCACAAAATACAGGCCGCGCCGTAAAAACGGGACAGGCATTTCGATCCGCGCTTCGATCACGCCTTTTTGATTGCCAGGATTGCCCTGTTCGGTCACATAATCGGGCAATTCATCAAGGCCGACTTCCTGTTCGATAGTCCAGCCTGTACGTTTCAAAGTGATTCGTTCCTGCGGGCCATAACACAACGCGGTGATCGCAGATGTGAGGGGCAGTAGCCCCGTTGGTAAGAGGCTCTTACCAATGATGGCATTCATCAGCGAACTCTTGCCGCGCTTGAATTGCCCGACCACGGCCAGGTTGA
>JAKANW010000468.1 GCA_021823555.1 Chloroflexota bacterium | reverse complement strand
GCGGTCGTATCCAGTGCAGATCAATATCAGCGTTTGCAGGAGATCAACCGCCAGCTCAGGAAGACGCAGATCGAACTCAAGGCGCGCATGGAGGCGCAGCGCGCCACTGAGACCCGCCTCATTCAGGCGGCCAAGCTGGCCGCGGTGGGGGAGATGGCGGCCGGCATTGCCCATGAGTTGAATAACCCGCTCACCACTGTAACCGGCTTTGTGGAACTTATCTTGGACGAATTGCCCGAAAGCGCAGGGTATCGCGAAGAGTTGGAAATGATCCAGCGTGAGGCGCGGCGCGCCACAGATGTAGTGCGCCGCCTTCTGGATTTCTCACGCCAGGGGGAACGCACGCGTGCCCGCGCTGACATAAACGAAATTGTGGAAGATGTGTTGGCCCTGACGCAACACCTCATCCATACCAGCGGCGTCCAATTGATCGCGGAGTTGGGAGGCGATGAGATCCCCTGGGTCTCGATGGATAGAAATCAAATGAAACAGGTCCTGCTCAACCTGATCCACAATGCCTTGCAAGCCATGCCGACCGGCGGCAACCTCCATTTGGCAACGGGAACGCGCGTTCGCGATGGGCGATCCTGGGTGGTCATGTCTGTGCGTGATAACGGGGTGGGCATCTCTGTGAGAGACCGTGAGCGCATCTTTGAGCCGTTCTTTACCACCAGGAGCAATCGCGGCGGCACGGGGCTTGGCCTCTCCGTGACCTATGGAATTGTCACCGATCATGGAGGTGTAATAGACGTGGAAAGCGAACCGGGTAAGGGAGCTACTTTCACAGTCTGGTTGCCGGTTTAGACTATGGATCCAATTTCTGTCCTTGTTGTAGATGATGAACCGGGCATTGCAATGCTGTGCAATCGCCTGCTTACGCGCGCTGGTTTTCGCGTGACTACGTTTACAGATTCCCTTCTGGCAGTGGATTTCCTCCAGCAAAACATTGTGGACATGCTGCTGGTGGATATTCGCATGCCTGGGGTGGATGGTTTCGAGGTGATCACCCACGCCCGGCACCTGCAGCCTGATCTGACTGTACTGGTCATGACGGGATATGGAACCGTGGAAACAGCCATACGCGCCCTTCGGCAGGGTGTGGATGGATTGCTGCTCAAACCTTTCGACCGCGGCGAAGAACTGATCCGGGCAGTTCAACAGGCGCTGGCTGATAACCAGCAAAAGCGGGATGCCGCGCGAACGCGCGCCTTGCGTCCGCTCTTTTCACTGACCGAATCCTTGCTTTCGGAAACCCGGCGTGACCGTTTACTGGATTTGATTACCAGCGCCGTGTGTGGTTACCTGCGCTGCCCACACGCGGGATACTACCTGGCTGAACAAAACGGGAACCTCCAATTGCAGAATGAGCGCGGCAGGTCATTCAAGGGTGCTTTGGATGCGATTCTGAAACAAGTGAATTCGAACGGGACGCCGTTCATTGCCCATGCCTCCGGGCCTGGGGATGCCAAAAGCAAGCGCATCATGCGGGACCTTGGGCTTGGTTCCGCGCTCTTTGCGCCAGTTGCCCGCCCCAACTTTACCAGCGTGTTATACGCCGCCCGCGAGCCTCACGAACCACAATTCCAGGAATCAGACCTGGAGATGTTCCAGATCCTGGCGCGGCAGGCAACGGTGGCCCTGGATAATGCCCGTCTCTATGCAGCGCAATTGGAATATGTGCGCAAAGTCGAAGAGTCCCAGAAGGCTTTGTTACAGGCGGAAAAAATGGCCGCCGCCGGGCGCTTAAGCGCCTCCATTGCCCACGAAGTTAACAATCCGTTGCAGGCAGTACAAAACTGTCTGCATCTGGCTGGTCGTGAGGACTTGCCTGCTGAAACACGGAAACCGTACTTTGACCTTGCGCGCGTGGAACTCGAACGACTGATGCTCACGGTGCAGCGTATGTTGGATTTCTATCGCCCCGGTCCTGCCTCGCAGGAAAAACTTAACCTGGCGAAGATCCTGCAGCATGTCTTGCAATTGATGTCCAAACAATTGTCTGAGCGCGGCATCGAAGTGCTTTTGGACCTCCCTGAAGCTCCTCTTTTCATTCAAGCCGTCAACAGTCAAATTCAACAGGTGTTCATCAACCTGATCCTGAATTCTTTTGATGCCCTGCCATCCGGCGGTCAACTTCAGATTTCTGCACGTTCCATCCGGGGCGGCGTCGAGATTTTATTTCAGGATAATGGCTCTGGTATCCCCCCGGAAAAGCAGGCCAATATTTTTGAGCCTTTCTTCAGTACTAAGGATGGCGGCACCGGGCTTGGCCTGACTGTGAGTTACAATATTATTACTGCGCACAGTGGTCTGCTGGAATATTTGCCGGATCGCGGCCCCGGGGCCTGCTTTCGCATTTTTTTGCCTTCAGGAGCGAAGTCATGAAATCGAACATTCTTGTTGTGGATGATGAACCGGTTGCGCGTCAGTCGCTGGCGGATATTCTCAAGCTTGAGGGGTATGCCGTTGCATCCGTGCCGAATGGACATGCCGCAGTTGAATATGTCCGTATGCACCCGGTGGACTTGATGGTCGTGGATCTGCGGATGCCGGGCATGGATGGCCTGGAAGTGATCCAGGTGGTCAATCAGGTATCCCCTGAGACCGAAATTATTCTCTTGACAGCTTTTGGCTCCACGGAATCGGCCGTCCAGGCGCTGCGTCTGCGGATTCATGATTACCTGCTCAAGCCTGCTTCGCCATCCCAGGTGGTGACCAGCGTCAAAAAGGGACTGGCGCGGCGCTCGTCCCGTCTGCATGCCCGCAGGGGTGGCGCCAGTGACCTGGATGCCGATGAATCTACCAGGCAATTTACCCTGAAGGATGGCACCTCGGTGGACCTTTCCCGCCGCCAGATCCGCTATAAGGATCGCGTCGAGCATCTTACCCCTGCGGAAGGACGCCTATTGCGGATATTGATGGAGAATGCAGGAAAGGTTTTCTCCCATCGGGAACTGGTCTTGTTGGTACAAGGGTATGATGCCTCCCAGCGCGAGGCGCCGGAAATCTTACGCCCGTTGGTCAGCCGTTTGCGGCATAAGCTGGAGCGTTTCCCATCCCTGGGTAATCGCGTCACCAGTGTACGCGGCACAGGATATGTCTACGAGGGCGATGAGTGAGCCTTGCTTTTTATTCCTGGTAGGGTGGCCAGATATCTTTGGGTAGATCGGGGGCGCGGATCCAGGACAGCCATCCGCCGCGCGGGTTATATTTTTCAGCGGTGGGCGCCTCGAATTTAACGAGCAACAGGCTCAGGCCGAGTCCGAACGCTCCTAACCATTGAATGGGGGTGAAATTTTCGTGCAGCCAAAAATAGCTAAAGACGATTGTCACCAATAATTCTCCAAGTCCGAGCAGGGCTGTCTGCATCCCGCCAATTCGTTTGATGCCCAGGAAGAGTGAGAGGCGTGAGAGGAAAGTGACCAGGGTAAGACCCAATACCGGCGCCCAGGGGGCGGAGGTGGCCGGCCAGGAGCGGTCGAAAATAAAGTAGGCGGGGACAACAACGGCACTCATTGCCAGCAAGGTGTATAGCGTTACTGTTGGGGCAGGCACCTCGTAGAGCACGCGTTGGTTGATGGGCAGGTGCAAGGCGTATAAGGCGGCTGCGCCGATCATCATGAAAACCCCACTTATATCGTTCGGATTATTGGGCACGTTGGTAAGAAGCAAAACACCCAGGGTGGCAATACCCAACCGCAGGATGGTAAGGCGGGTGGGAGATTGGCCATCGAGGATGAGCCAGATGGCAACAAAGAATGGATAGAGGGAGTAAAGAAGCTGCCCCAGGCTGGCCGGCAGGCGACCCAATGCCAGATAATAGAGCAGGGAGCCGAAGCCATTGATGACCCCGGCCAGGATACAACC
>JAKANW010000467.1 GCA_021823555.1 Chloroflexota bacterium | reverse complement strand
TTTGGTTTCAACGAGATGACCAAGGTAGCCCATGCCCGCGATGGCGGCGTCGTAGCGCAGGGCGTCGGAGAGAATTAAAATAACCTTGTTCATGGAGTTCCTTTCTCTTTCCGTACCGCAAGATTTATCTTGCCTCAGCGCAACATGTATGTTGCGGGCTAGAAAAGTAGCGGACGTTAGAGAACGTCCGCTACGATGAAGCAAACTGAATTTCGCGGCACACTAATCTTTGAATACCAATACGGCTTCCTTCGAGCAGGTGACCTGTTCCTTCGCGCCGATCTTGGGAAGTTCGAGGAAGGGATTGTTGAAGGTGTCCATGTTGAACCTGGTGTTGCCAATCATCACTTGAATGCGCACCACCGAGCCAAGGAAGGTGATGTTCTCGATGGTGCAGTCGAGGACGTTGTCCTTCTTTTGCTCAGAGGCAAAACTGAAGCGCTCCGGGCGAACCGACAAACGCACCCTGTCGCCTTTCTTTCTGCCTTTCAGGTCCTCATCGGCTGTTATGAATTGAACGCCGTCAACACTGAGCAATCCTTTCGCCACATCCACTACTTCTGCCTCTGCGGTGTTGAGGGTGCCGACAAAACTTGCCACAAAATTCGTTTCGGGGAAGTTGTAAATCTGGAACGGCGTGCCCACCTGTTCGATGTGACCCTGACTCATGACCACGATGCGGTCGGAGAGCGAAAGAGCCTCCTCCTGGTCGTGGGTGACGTAGATGGTGGTGATGCCCAGCTGCTGTTGAATACGACGGATCTCCTGGCGCAATTCGAGGCGGATCTTCGCGTCCAACGCGGAGAGCGGTTCGTCGAGCAACAGGACTTCGGGGCGGATGGCAAGCGCGCGCGCAAGGGCCACACGTTGCTGCTGGCCGCCCGATAGTTGGTACGGGTAGCGGGCGGCGAATTTGTCCATGTGAATGAGCGAGAGCATTTCCGTCACGCGAGCGTCTATCTCCGGCCTGGGCTTGCCGGCGATCTTCATACCGTAGCCCACATTTTGGGCAACGGTCATGTTCGGAAAGAGGGCATAGGACTGGAAGACCATGCCCACATTGCGCTTGTTGGGCAGGACGGTGGTTAAGTCCCTGCCATTCAGGGTGATGGTACCGGAGGTGGGCAGTTCGAACCCGGCAACCATGCGCAGTGTTGTGGTCTTGCCGCAGCCGCTGGGTCCCAGAAATGAGACAAATTCGCCCTGTGTCACGGATAGGTTGAAATCCTCCACGGCCACCGAACTGCCGAAGGATTTATGGATATGGGTGAGTTCAAGATGAATCATTGCTGCATTGTCCTATTCTTGGATCACTCGCTGGCGTCGTTCGTTGCGGCTGCTGAAGAATTGCAACAAACCCAAACTAAACCAAGTAAGCGAGTAGCTGATGATGGCAAGCGCCGCGGGTTCGTAGGCCTTGGTCAAACCGATGCGAACCATGTAGGGGCCCAGCGCGGGACGGACGAGAAAATCGGCGAGGATCAGTTCGCCCATCACGGTTGCAAAGGAGATCAGCGCCCCGCTCAGGATGGCGATGCGAAGGTTGGGGATGATCACATCGGTCAGGATCTGGAGCCAGCTCGACCCGAGGCTCTGCGCCGCCTCCGTCAGCGTGCGGACATCAATGGAACGCATCCCCACGTCGATGGCGCGGAACATGTACGGCATTGAGATGATGATATACCCGGCTACGATGAGAATGTCGGTGGTCCAGGGCCGCAGGGTCAGTTGCAGGGGCGGGCGCGAAAAGGTGCGGATCAAACCGAAGACCAGGACAATGCTGGGAATGATGAACGGCAGGATGGTGATCACATCCATGATCGGGCGGGCCTGCGGCACCTTTAGGTACATCCAGTACACGGTGGGAACAAAGATGGAAACGCTGATGGCAATAGTGATCGCCGACATGGTAAGAGAATAACGGAAGGCCTGCCAGAAACGCGGGTCGCCAAAGACAAGTTCGTACGCTTTAAAACCAAGTACGCCGCGTTCCATGCGCAGCGAGAAGTCGAAGGTGCCATAGAGCGGCAGGAAAAAATACAGCAGGGCAGCAATGCCCCAAAATAACGCAAAGATGTTGAACCGTTTTGCTTTCATGATTTTACCCAGCGGCTGGCCCAGCGTTGAAGAAGGGTATAGGCTATGATGGCGATGCTCATGACCACCACCATGCCAAACGCCAACGCATAGCCTTCATGGGGATTCCCCAACACGTCGCCGCGAATTTGCTGGCCGATTGCAATGGGTACGAGGAAAATGCTCCCGCCCGTCAGGGCGCGCGCGGTGGCGTAGGCGCCAAAGGCGTTCCCGAACAAGAGCAACATCGCGCCTAAAATGGAGGGCATTAGAACGGGCAGGGCCACATCGCGCCAGTATTGAAACGGGGTGGCGCCGAGGATCGTGGAGGCTTCGCGCCATTCCTTTTTCAACCCCTCGAGCGCGGGGGTGATGGTGAGGATCATCAGGGGGAATTGGAAATAGGTGTACGCCAGCACCAATCCCGTCAGGCTGTACAGGCTGAACCCGTGGTCGTACGGATTGAAAGGGCAGACCTCAGCGCCGTCTGCGCCGGGAAAGCAAATGTTCTTAAGAAAAACGGTGATAAAACCAAGCTGGCCCAGGGTGGCGATGAAGGAAAACGCAAGCGGCACACCGCCAAAATTCGCCGCCAACCCTGAGAACGTGGAGATCAAAGTGCGCATCCAGCGA
Organism: Chloroflexota bacterium; assembly: GCA_021823555.1. The sequence goes on along the minus strand of JAKANW010000467.1, from coordinate 1,159 downwards.
GGCGCGCCACCATGCGTGATCGAGTATGCGATGAAAAACCCGAAGAGTCCCCCCACCAGGGCCGTGATCGCGCTGACCTGCAAACTAACAACGTAGGATTTCAACGTGAAGGGGTTGCTCAGGATGTTGAGGTTCTCCAGCGTAAATTCTCCCTCGCGGTTGGTGAAGGCGCCGGTGAACAGGGAGAAGGATGGAAGAACGAGAAACACAAAGATGAACAGAAAAAATGGAACCAGGCCAACCCAATTCCACAGCGGGTTTTCGCGTCGAGCCTTTTGCCGTAACAGGACAGGTTCGTTACTCATACGCATGTACCTTTATAAGCGTGACCCGGTAAAAACCGGGTCACGCCATGGAGTCTTGTCAGAGAAGTGATTATTTGATGTCGAGGCCGACAACGTTATCCCATTCGTTCTTGATCAGTTCGCGGGCCGCCTTCAACTGGTCGATTGTCGGAACAATCGCATTCGCAAGGATCTTTGGATCGGGCAGCTTGGCTTGGATGTCTTCGGGAACAGCGCCGCGTTCAAGCATGTCAGCGAGTCGAGACGGGGCGCAATAACCCTTCATGTAGATCAACTGGCCCTCATCCGAATACACGAACTCTTGCCAGAGACGGGCGGCCGCGGGATGGGGCGCGTAGGCGCTGATCGCTTGAACGTAAGGGCCACCCCAAATGACAGACGAGGGGTATACGATCTCGAGCGGCGGATTGCCGGCAAAGGATTCGGCGTTGGCGAAGGCAAGGTAGTTCCACTGGAAGGTGATGGGGGTTTCGCCTTTACCGATGGTGCCGGTGTTGGCAATCAGCGGCAGGAGGTTGCCCATTTCATTCAACTGCTTGAAGAAGTCGAGGCCAGGCTGGATGTTATCAAGCGAGCCACCCATTGCAATCGCTGCCGCATACACAGACTGAGCGGCTTGATTCGAAGCGCGGGGATCGCCAGCCAGGGCAATCTGTCCCTTGTATTTCGGGTCGAGCAGATCCGCCCAGTCTTGCGGAACATCCGTGACCACATCCAGATTCACTTCAAAGACCATCACACCAGTGTAATCGGAGTAGTAATATCCATCGGCGTCCTTCGCACCGTCAATCGTATCCCAGGTGGTGACCTTGTAGGGAGTGACCAAAGCCTGATCCTTGAGCTGAGGGCCGTAT
>JAKANW010000006.1 GCA_021823555.1 Chloroflexota bacterium | reverse complement strand
ATTCCGTTATACGGACAAAGAGCCGATCCTGACCGACTTTGACCTGTGCATCCAACCCGGAGAGAATCTGGCGCTGGTAGGACATACCGGCGCGGGCAAATCGTCCATTGCAAAATTGATCGCCCGCTTCTACGAATTCCAATCCGGCAAGCTGATGATTGACGGGCACGACATCCGCACCTTTGACTTGCAGCAATACCGGCGGCAGTTGGGCATCGTCTCCCAGGTGCCCTTCCTGTTCTCCGGGACAGTGGCGCAGAACATCCGCTACGCCGCGCCGCAGGTGACCGATGCGGAGATGCTCGAGATGGCGCACAAGATCGGCGAAGGCGAATGGCTGGAGACCCTGCCCGATGGCCTGCACACAGAGGTCGGGGAGAGAGGTGCGCGGCTCTCGATGGGCCAGCGCCAGCTCGTCGCCTTGATGCGCGTCCTGATGCAGCATCCCGCCATCTTCATCCTGGACGAAGCCACCGCCAGCATCGACCCGTTCACCGAGTGGCAGATCCAGCAGGCGCTGAACCTGATCCTGTCCGAGTCCACCAGCATCCTGATCGCCCACCGCCTGTCCACAGTCAAGGCCGCCGACCGCATCGTGGTCATGGATCACGGCGCCATCATCGAGGAGGGAAATCACGATGGATTGCTCCAACAGGGCGGCCACTACGCCACACTGTACAACACCTACTTCCGGCATCAAAGCCTGGCCTACATCGAGCAAGCCAAAGAGATGATGAAATAAGAAATCGCGGCGACTGTTTAGTCGCCGCGATCTGATTTTGACTTTGCTACCGTACATCTCGTAAATTGATGTCGTTGCGAGCCGCCGCCCTTGCTCTTCCCTGGCACCGCCCGCCAGGGCAGGTGTGGCGGCGTGGCAATCTCCTTTTGAGTTGAAATATCTCGTAAAACAGAAGATTGCTTCGGGCTGACGCCCTCGCAAAGACATCTGTACGGTAGAGAAATTTTGACCAAGGACTTCCGGGGAGAAGGTTACGGCAGGCCGAAGGTCTTCACCAGGAACACTGCCATCTGGGCGCGCGTGACGCTGTCCTCCGGGCAGTAGTTCGTGCCTCCACAGCCGCTGGTGATCCCTTCGGCAGCCAATTGCTCGATCCAACTGGCAGCCCAATAGCCCAGCGGCACATCGCTGAACTTGGTCCCGCTGGCGGACGGCGGCGCATACGAGCTGCCGTGCTCCGCCTTGAGCAGGAACACCGCCATTTGGGCGCGTGTGACCACATTCTCCGGGCAGTACTGACCAGTCGCGCAGCCGCCAGTGATGCCTTCCGCCAGGAGCTGCTCGACCCAACTGGCAGCCCAATAGCCCAATGGCACATCGCTGAAAACCGTTCCCGATGCCGCGGGCGGAGAGTAGGATGAGCCGTGGATGCCCTTCAACAGGAAGACCGCCATTTGGGCGCGAGTGACGGTGTTATCCGGGCAATACATCAACGGACTGGTGGAACAGCCGCCGGTGATGCCGGCATTGTAGAGGCGCTCGATCCAACTGACTGCCCAATAGCTATCCGGCACATCGGTGAAGATGTTGGGCTGGTTGGTGATGCTGACGGTGAAAGCCTTCTCGAAATACAACCCGCCTTGATCGGTGGTGCGAACGCGGATGGAGTAGCTATTCTTTGTAGCATAGTTGAAGACAACTGCCGTCTTAAGAGTATTGCCTGTGGTACTGAATGAGGTGTTGTCCGTACTGCCCGTGCCGCTGACCAGAATATAGGTGAAGGTGTCGCCAGTATTTGGGTCGGCAGTTGTGAACATGCCCACAGTGGTTCCAATCGGCTGCCCTTCTGCCATGCTGCTATTGGAGAGCGACAGGTCGGTCGGCGGCAAATTAGAGAGGTTAGTAAATGACCAGAAGGCTGTGCTGGCACCATCCGAGTAAATTGTGCCTCCTGCATTGACCGCGCGCACATGCCAATAATAGGTCGTGTTTGGCGCTAGCCCGCTCAAGACCTTGCTGGTGGCTATACCATTGTCCTGCCAGTTCGAGCAGGCATTGTCGTTGGTGGTGTCGTAGCAATATTCGTATGACGTAGCACCGGTACTCGCTGTCCAACTGAGGGTGGGGGAAGCGGATTGGTTTGTTGATCCATCTGCTGGGCTAGTCTTATTGAAATCGCCAGGAGGGGCCACATAATTATTCAGCGACAAGCTGTATTGAGTTCCGCAGCCACCTGAATTCGGATTCCAACCTTTTACAATGGCATAATAGGTGCCGCTTTGTGTAGCAGTCCATTGAATCTGGGAAGCAAGAGAATTATTGTAATCATCATTGGATGCAAGCAGAGTTTGTCCATCGGTGCCATAGAGATACAGGTAGGTATCTGCAGAAACGCCGAGGTTGCTCGTAGTAAGAAGATAGGTCTGTCCGGCCTGAACATTGAACTTGATCCAATCCCCATCACCAGGGACATCAAAATTATGTGTCTGGGACCCACCGACTGAGATCAAACTCGCAGAGGCAGATGCATTGTCAGATTCGTATGGATCCGAACTGGCTGTACAAATCTGAACCCCAGCAGAATAGATATTGTTTTGCTTGTCTGGTTCAGTTACCGCGCCAGCCGAGTCTGTTTGGGCGAAAAGCATTCCGCTGGTCTCGATGATAGCGCCAGCCGATTGTTGGCCCACTTTGCTCTGAGACGACGCTGAACTGAGAGACGATACATCTGTTATGACCGTGGTTAGTGTAGCAATCTGGCCCGGATCAATCGGATCATTTATCCAGAACCGGACGCTGTTGGTGTAATCACCTGCGCCTTCAGGAGTGTGATTGAGATAAAGGTCCGTATAGAATCCGCTCTTTGTGCTCAAATCACCCTGATTCTGGACTACTGCTTCAACTAAGACTCCACCACTTGGATTAGGGTATGTAGACAAGCTAAGCAGTGCTAAGTCAGGTGCGCCAATGACTGGCGGCGTTATCGCTGAATCTGTTGCTACAGAGGGTTCATTGGTAATTGCCGAGAAAGATGCATATGGGAAGCTGGTCTTCACGGTATTTGAGATTCTAAAGGCACCCAGGTTTGCCTTTATCTGACTAATACCTTCTGCAGAGCCAATTTCCAAAGGCGGCGTAAAACTGTTAATACCACTTTGGGACAAAGTTTTGATGGAGTCTAAATTTCCATTGATATAAAACCTTACCTCATTGCTCCCGTTGAAGGTCACCGCAATATGATTCCACTTTCCAACATACTGGGAATCGGTCAAGTTGAAGTTACTGCTAACGTCGGATGAGCCACAGGATGAGCAAGGCCAAGTATCGAGGCGGATCTTACCGCCAGAGTTTTGCAGTAGCCAGTTGTTGCCGCCCCCGCCATTCCCCCCGCCTGACAGTTCGCCCGCAATCCTTCCCCCGTCATCCGAATCGGGTTTATACCAAAATTCGACTGTGAAAGCAGAAAGGGGTGATGCACCGCCACAGTTGAGTGAGCGGCTATCGCCACTATTTGCTCGATTGAATCGCAGGCCATACCCGAATTTAGATGCGGACCACTGGACAGACGAATTGATGGAACAATTGTGATTATTGCCGCTGTAGTCGTAAGCGGTTGAACCATTCCCTTCCTGTAAAAAGTAAAGGTAAGAGGTATCTGCTTCATGATAGGGATACCAAACCTGGTTTGGATCAGCAGGTGGCGCTCCCGCGCTTGCATTTCCATAATAAAGTTGGTAGGAAGTGTTATCGGAACTCCCTGCAGCAACGCTTGCCTGCGAGCGGAACCAAATATCAATATTGCTGCTCGAACAGTTCTGGACGATCCGATCAAGCTCTACAGAATCGCTGTAGGTGATTCTAAGATCGTTGCATGCCGGATTCGAGAGCGAGCCAGCATAAATCGTGGCTGCGGTTGGCGTAGTGGTGCTGTCGAAATGCACGTGGATCGGATATCCTTGGGGCAGCGGTATACCAGACATATTATTTAGAACAACGATATTTCGCTTTTGGCCATATGCTTGATCCCACCAGGGAGTGCCTGGTTGCGAAAACGGATCAACCATGATGGAAGTGTCCGCAGATGCCGGATAGGTTCCTGCGTTATTGGCATTGTCGGTTGCCCGGCAACGGAAGAAATACGTATGCCCCGGTTGTCCGTTGAACAAATCGTAGGTTTTGGAAAAGGGCGTACTTGTCAGCCAGTCTTCCCATGTACTGCGCGTAGAATCCATAAACTGAATGTCAGAAGTTCGTACGCCGGCCAGGTCATCTGAGCTGTTCCAATTGACCTGGAACACATTGGAATAAGTAGGTGATACGAGGCCAGAGACTATACAAGACGGAGCCTGCTGGTCAAGCCCAAAAATTTGGATATTCGAGCCGCTGCTCCCAATATCATTTGTAGCCATCACCTGCCAGTAGAGCGCGGAATAATTCTGACTGAAGTTCACCGTGGATTGATTAACCGTTGAATCAAATGTTTGCGTGAAGACCGGATTGGGGTCGGTACTCGGAGAAGAAGTCGTACTCACATACAAAGTATAGGATTGTGCGCGGATCGTCGGGCTCCATTGGAATGTAACAGCGCGCGAGTTTAAATAGACTGCATCCTGCGGATTTCCAGACGAAGCAACGGGCGCTATCTGGCTTGGACTATACGGGCGGCGATGATTGAGGACATAGACGTTGTCCGAAATGCTTCCTGCATCAGGTTGAATGGCCATTGCCACCACCCGGACCAGATGCGAGCCGTCGCCATATTCCAGTGTGTTCCATACCGGTGCGTCGGTATCATTGAAGCACGGACTTCCCTGTTCTTTGATGATGTGCCATTGACCTGAATCTGTGCCGTTATTTGCATCATTGACCAGTACACGCAACGTGATATTCACACCCGCATGGCCGGAACTACAGGCGTAGATTTTTATCTGCTCTGCATTGGATGGTGAAGCAGTTGAAAAATGGTCAATATAAGCGGTGACGCCAGTAGGTTCGACGGTAAAATGCCAGGAGTCGCTCCAGTCGCTGATACCGTCGCGCGAATCCATTACTTGCACGTGCCACGTATAAGTCCCTGGAGTGATCGAGCCGAAGGTGTAACAGGGACCGCTCACCCAGCCGCTATCCACGGTTCCGACCGAAGCGGTGCCGACAAAATGGAATGACGCGATCACATCGTTATCTGGGTCGCCCTGCGACTGCGCACAGAGCTGCGGCGCATTTCCAATCGTGACATACCAATCGTAGGCCGGGTTCTGCACAAGTGTAGGCCGATTCGGCGCGTGATTGTTGGATGCTCCCGTACCGGTTAATGTATAGAGATAGCTGCCTACTTCGGGATGACTCCAGGAAGCATCCGTCTGGTCGGCAACCTCCACGACAATGCTGTGTTGCCCGATGGAATACCCCGATGTATTCCAATTCCAATAAGCTTCCGGCGCGCCGATTTCGTATTGTGAACTTCCGTCAATTTTGATACGCAGGGCGCGGAAATTGGAAAAACCATTAACGACGGCATGAATTCGTACCATGCTGGTATCCGCAGGCGAAGGCGGATCGGTGCTCAATGAAATACTGCTGCTCTGCGTTTGTACATTGATCACAACGGTGAGTTGTCCCCCGCTTACCCAAGTTCCGCTCGGATTGACGATTTGCCAGACCCCTGTATGAGCGCCTTTTACCGAAGGAGCAACCAGGTTGACAGAAATATCTACCGTCCCGCCGGGAGCAGTTGTAGGAATGGCAACCTCTGCTGGCCCCCCCATTGGCTCATTGCTAATGAATTTTAGATTATAGCCAGTCCACGTGGAAGTACCAGTATTTTTCACTCGCCAGGTTTTGTTAAAGGATTGATTAAGGGAGACAATAGCACCATCGGGAAAAGTAATGTCAGATAAAAAAGACACCTCATCATTATTTGGAAGAGGGGATGGCAGTGGCGGTGGAGTTGGATTTGGGTGGGGTGGCGGTGGATCAGATTGTACTTGACTAGTAAAAATGACTGTTCCAGCGTATGATCCAGTTATAATGGCCCATACACTTTCCCAAGTATCCTTGGCCGTAAATATTATTTTAATTGCTGTGAACAAAGCTTTAAATGCTGAAACGCTTACTGTTTTTCCAAAATGAGCAGCAATATTTGTAAGGATGTTTATCTCGGCATCATCTCCAAGCGCGTCATGGAATTCTTGAAGGAAATCTAGAAGTCGAAAATCACCTAGAGCATTGGCAGCTAGAATTAAGTGTGATGACTTATCCATGGCGTCAAGTTCATTGAATATATATTGGAGGTCGTCCAAGTTAGCTACATCCATATAAATGCCGAGCACGCCTAGGATTTTAGATACAATATTAAATGCACCTGCAGTGAGGCGTCCATCCTCAGAACGAGCTGCATTTATAAAAAACATTATCCGAGAATCAAATGTCTGGTCGAATCTTAAGTGAAATTCCGCGAAGGAATTAGGGGGGATATAACCAAATTGTGCCCAGGCATTCTCAGAAACGATGTTTACACTTAGGTTGTCAAATACTGCTATCTTCGTCCAAAATGAATGATCGTTATAAACTTTTACATTTACATCTGGAAAGCCTGAGTAATCTATAATACATCCATGCGTGGCGCCATTTCCTAAACTGTTATCAACAGTTAAACGAACTGTGCCATCTGATAGCATGCAAGTGTCGTTAGAAGAAGTATTGGGACTAATAATCGTATCATTTCCACGACTTTGAGACGCATATGCTATCGCTTGTGTATTAGAGAGAATTATAGATAAGATGACAATTACTGAAAGTGATTTCCCGAATTTATGCCTCAGGTAATTGCTGAACTTATACAACAAATGATATACAAATAAACTTGGTCCCGTTGAGCTATATGATTTCCTCATTTTTGCTCCTTTTCTTCCTAGTATATTTTCCTTAGAAATAGCGATTGATATTTCTCCCAATTGACGCGCTTAAAATTATAGCGATGCCCAAAGTCAAATTCAATAGACAAATGTCACGTTTATTAATAGCGCGGTTCCAGTTTTTCTGAATCTGGTATCCGCTCGAATCCGCCTGCCCTCACGCCGCAAAGTCCACAATGGAGACTCTGACATGGAAATTTGATTCCCTGTGAGGAGACCACCCGCTCAATGAGATCGTGACGCCTTCGAGCCTCCGCGACTTGGCGGTTATCCATCTCACTGCCCCCTAATCAATCCATGATATATTTTGCCTTCACACCCTACTGCTTGCTTTTTTCATTCTTACTCCCTTTCTTTCCAAGTCTACTGTTTCAATAGCAACGACAATTGACAATCCCCTAATTGAAACACTTTTCATTATAGGGAGACCCGCGCACAAATGCAATAGACAAATGTAACGTTCATTGATGGTACAGATTCTAACTTCTCCGAATCAGGCACGCGCTCCGAGATATATAATTCTCGCCCTGCACCACCCACGGGGAAAACTCCGACAGGGATTTATTCCGCTGCGAAAACTGCCAGCCTGCGCCCTCACCCTTGCCCTCTCCCTTTGGGAGAGGGAACTCCCTTCCCCCCTCGGGGGAAGGGCCGGGGATGAGGGAGGAAATGTCAGCAGAAAGAACGTCCCGAAGGTCTTGTTGAGAAAATCTGGTCGTTTTTGCCAACCTTCGGGACGGTTTCAACTGAAATTCAAAACACTCTCTTAATCAAACCATGATATAGTTTGCCTCCATACCCTGACCAAGGAGCCATCATGCGAGTGAGAGTCCTCCAAGTCCTTATTCCCATCCTCCTCATTCTTTCGCCTCTACAAACCGTTCACGCCACGTCGGGCACGGACGTGAGCAACGATGGGGCCACGCTCGATTTTCCCAATACCATCAGCTTCCATGCCACGCTGCAAAACGACGCCGGCATTGCCTCGGTCACGCTGGAGTATGGAACCCAGCAACTCACCTGTGGACAGGTGGTTGCCAAGGCCTTCCCACAATTCACGCCCGGCAAAAGCGTGGATGTGGAATGGACCTGGGACATGCGCCAGAGCGGTTCCCTGCCGCCCGGTGCGACCATTTGGTGGCGCTGGCGCTTCACCGACCCGGCCGGCAAGGAGACCGTCTCGGACCAGCAGAGCGTCACCTGGCTGGATAACATTCACCAGTGGCAAACCGTTACCAGTGGAAACATCCGCCTGCACTGGTATCAGGGGAACCAGGCCTTCGCCCAGGATTTGCTGACCACGGCCACAAACGGGCTGTCCCGCCTCAAGCAGGACACCGGCCTATCCGTTGACCAGTCGATTGACCTCTACATTTACGCCGACACCAACGACATGAAGGACGCCATCCTGTACGAACCCTCCTGGACGGGCGGGGAGGCTTTCCCTGAACATAACATCGTCATCATCGGCATCTCGCAAGCCGACCTAAGCTGGGGCCGCCGCGCCGAGGTCCACGAGCTGACCCACGTGCTGGTTGGGCACCTGACCTTCTCCTGCCTCAGCGACGTGCCCACCTGGCTCAACGAAGGACTGGCCGTTTATTCCGAAGGCCCGCTCGACTCGGCCTCGCAAAGCCAACTCGATCAGGCCATCCAGGCTGACGCTTTGCTCACCGTGCGTTCGCTCAGCGGCGGTTTCTCCGAGGTTCCTGATAAAGCTTATCTTTCCTACAGCGAGTCGTTCAGCATCGTCAAGTTCCTGGTCGAGACCTACGGACAGGACAAGATGACTTCCTTGCTGACGGCGCTGCGCGACGGCTCCAGCGTGGATGAAGCCTTGGTCAAGGTCTACGGCTTCGACGTGAATGGACTGGAGGACGCCTGGAGGAAAGCGATCGGGGCCGCCCCGCGAGCTGTTTCCGTTCAACCGACCGCCCAGCCCACCCCGACCTTTGTGCCCACCATCGTGCCCGTCTCCGGCGCGCCGTTGGCCGTCACGTCCACGCCGTTCGTCGCCCCGACCTCTTCCATCGTCACCGGGACGCCGACAGCCTCGTCCACAAACTCCGGGCCGCCTCTCTCATTGACTTTATTTCTGCTGAGCTTATGCTGTGTACTGGCCCTGTTGATTGGCATCATAATCCTGGGTGTGATCGTCGGCGCCCAGAATCATAGGAAAGGAGGGACAAAATGAAACGCACCCGAAACCTGCTCATCCTGGCTGCGCTGCTGGCGCTGGCGGTCACCTCTCTCGGCGCCGCGCCGCGTAATGCCTCGGCGTTGCAGATCAACGTTCCGCTGAACCAGGCCCTGGTCCTGGAAGGAGGCGAGTCCAACAATCCCCGTGATTACGATCCCGCCACCACGCACGGCTCCGGCGACAAGCGCGTCTTCAGCGGGCTGGTGTCCTTCGATCCGCACCTCAACCTGACCCCCGACCTGGCCGAAAGTTGGGATGTGAGCGCGGACGGAACCGTTTACACCTTCCACCTGCGGACGAACGCCAAATTCCACGATGGCCGCCCCGTGACCGCGCAGGATGTGATCTATTCCTGGGAGCGCGCCGTCGGCCCGGCCCTGGCTTCGGAGACCGCCGTCACCTACCTGGGCGACATCGTGGGTGTGAAAGAAATGGCCGCCGGCAAAGCCGATCACATCAGCGGCTTGCAGGCGCTGGACGATCACACCCTGAAAGTGACGATTGATGCGCCCAAGCCGTACTTCCTGCTCAAGCTCACCTACCCGACCGCCTTTGTGGTGGACAAGGCCAACGTTGAATCCGGCCCGGATTGGGTTTACCACCCGAACGGCACCGGCCCTTATAAGTTGGTAGAGTGGACGCATCGCCAGCGCATCGTCTACCAGCGCAACGAAGATTTCTATCTCGGCCCGCCATCCATCCCCTACGTGGTCATCAATCTGTATACCGGCGACCCGCAAAGCCTGTACGAGACCGGCGATGTGGATATTGCCGGCGTTAGCTCCATTGACCGCTTCACCGACCCGACCGAGTCGCTGCACAAGGAACTGCTCACCGGCGTGGAATTGTGTACCGGCTACGTGGTCTTCGATACCACCCGCCCGCCCTTCGACGATGTCAACGTCCGCAAGGCGTTCAGCATGGCCTTCAATCGCCAGCAATACATTGACGTGGTGATGGGCGGCCATGCCCTGCCGGCCATCGGTCTGTATCCGCCCGGCCTGCCCGGATTCAACATCGCGCTCCAGGGTCTGCCCTACGACCCGGCACAGGCGCGGCAGTTGCTCAAGCAATCCAGGTATGGCGATAACCTGCCGCCCATCGTCTACACCGACAGCGGCTGGGGCAGCGCGACCGGCGCGGATGTCGCCGCCCTGGCGCAGATGTGGCAGCAGAACCTGGGCGTGACCATCACGGTCGAGAACATCGAGCCGAGCTTCTACCTTGATACGATCTACTCCGGCAAGCACGGGCAGATCTTCGGCGGTGGCTGGTGCGCCGATTATCCCGACCCCGAAAACTTCGCGGATGTGCTCTTCCATACCGGCGCGCAGCAAAACAACGGCGGCTATTCCAACCCGGCCCTGGATGCGCTGCTCGAGCAGGCGCGCGTCGAGCAGGATGTGACCCAACGCATCGCCCTCTACCAGCAGGCCGAGCAGATGATCGTCAATGACGCGCCGGTGTTGTTCACGGTGCATTATCTGTCGTACCAGTTGGTCAAGCCCTACGTGAAGGGTTACGTCTTCACCCCCATTGATATTCCGATCGAACGTTACATGTGGCTGGATGGGAAATAATTAGGAACTTAGAAGTTAAATGCTTGCTTTTTGTACAAGGATTTTTTGAACCGCGAAGCACGCGAAGAACGCAAAGAAAACCTTTTTAAACTTAGCGATCTTAGCGGTCTTCGCGGTGAGCCTCTTTGGTTTCGGCTTGTCCGAGTTAGGGTGTGTTTCAAACAAGTTGAAGGCAACGTCCCGAAGGTTGAACTTGAGCCAATTTTGGCCTTTTCCAACCAATCTTCGGGACGGTTCCAACCCAGATGAAACACACCCAAATAATTAGACGGTGAACGATAGACCGTAGACCGTGAGGAACGGTCCACCGTCCACCGTCTATGGCCTGGCCTCCACCGCCACCTCCACCCGTTCGATCCGCCCCCCGAGGCTGGATACCGTCATCGCAAACGGCAGACTCTCCCCGGGCTGGATGCCGCTCCCCGCTTCCCAGCGGCGGACTCCCACCACCCGGCCTAAAGTATCATACGCCGTCGCGGCCACCCACACGGACGCGGCAGCTTTTGATTTCTTTGGCAATGCCACCTGTCCATTGACTGTGGCTTCGTGCCCGCTCCAATCCACCTGGACGAGCACGTTTTGTGTTGTGGCCGGCAGGTAGCGCGGGTCGCCCGGCAGCAATCGAATGGCCGTGATGATCTGCACTCGCGGCTGAGCGTCCGCTGGAATGATGGGCGGGAAGAAAACTGCCATCGGCAGGGAGGTATTCGGCGGCAGGATGTTGAGCGGCAACAGCGCCGGCTGGCTGGCAATAGACGCGCCGCTCGCATCCACCAGCGTCACCTGCGCGCTGAGGTTTTCCATGAAGTCAGGGAAATCATTATGCGCCAGCACAAAACACCACATGCCTTGTTCAGCAGCCGGATAACATTGGATCTGCTGCACCGTGAACGGCGCGGGCGTGGGCGTCGGCTCGCCGGAGGAATTCTCCGGGTTGCTGGGGATCTTCAGCACCTGTCCCACCGACAGGCTGTTGGGCGAGACTTCCGGGTTGGCGGTCTGCAAGTCATTGAGCGAGACGCCGAACTTGAGCGCAATGCCGCCCATGCTGTCGCCGGGCCGCACGGTGTACACGAACGGCGTAGGCGTAGACAAAGGCGTCGAAGCGGCGACCAAGCCCGCGGGTCCCGTGGGAAGCGGGGCCGGGGTCAGGGTTGAGTAAGGCCGAAGTTCCTTCGATACAACCGGAGCTTGTGTGGCTGTCCCCGTCTGGCAGGCCGTCAAAATCAAACAACAGAAAAATAAAGCACGCTTCATCGGCGCGATTATACCGCCGTGAAATGACCCTCTTCCACGCCCTGCCAGGTCTCATCGTTCAGCTTTATGAATTTGGTCAGCATGGGATGCACCCGCGCCAGCTCTTCGTAGATCTTCTGCGCCACGCGCCGGATCGAGAAATGCGCATTAGCTGCCGTGCGCAACTGGCAAAAGGCGAAGGCCTCGCGCAGGTTGAACTGCGCCAGCACGCGGCGTTTGAAACCGTTCGGGACAATATATTGTGCGACTTGCGGACTGACTGAATGCAGCTTCTCGAACATCCCCGTCGCTGCATCCATCGCCGCTTCGTACCGGCCCCCGAAACCTGCCTCCGCCATGAGACGCGGCGTCGCGTACCCCAGCCTCGCCGTCAGCAGCTGCGGCGTCTGCGTCATCATGCGGTGACGTTTGAATTCGGCGTATGCGCCCTGATCCATGACCAGATCGAAGGTGTAGGTGGAATATTCCAGTTCGCGCAAAGGGATGTCGTATTTACCGAGCCGCCCCAGCAAGGATTCGGCCAATCGCTCCTGCCCATCTTTCCCCAGCGACTCGACGTAAGCCAGAGCCTCGGCAAAAGGCATTTCGCCGAAGCGATACAGCGCCGCGGCCAGGATTTTCTGTTCGGCGTTTGGATCGTAATCAATGAGTTCGCACCAGTCAGCCCTCACCCGTCGTCCCTCTCCCGGTGGGAGAGGGGATGGGGTGAGAGAAGGCCCTTGCCCCTCTCCCGCTGGGAGAGGGGGTGGGGTGAGGGAAAGCCCTTTCCCCGTCTCCATCAAATACGGTGCCGCTTCGGCATACTTGACCAGCGTGGGCACTTCAGTCCGAGCCACTTCCTTCACAGTCTCGCCAACCTGCCGCACCTCTTCCAGCGGATGAGACAGCATCTTGCGGATGGCGTTCTCCAGCACGCGCGCGTTGGCGGTCATGCCCACGTTGGCGAGGGAAGCAGCGGGTAACAAGAAGCGGCACGAATCGACGTACTGCGAGCGGGCGCGGCGATCCCAGGCTTCCTCGGTCTCATTCTCGCGGCGCGGTAACTTCTTCTCCACCAGCGCCCGCACTGGGGCCAGGGAATCCGCGTAGGCTTGGAACAACATGCGGACAGTCTGGATGTATCCATCCTTCAGCGGATGGGTTCCAAGTTCCGGCGGGAGGCTGAAATCATCCGCGCCCCACTTCTGGTAGCGCGTAGATTTCTCGGTGTAGGAAGCCAGCCGGTTGGACTCAATCGACTCGATGGCCACGCGCGAGACATTCTCGATGGCAATGTGTAAAACGGCATGTTCGGCCACCGAGGCGTGACCATATCCGACCACCCACTTCTCGTGGAACTTGGCTGACTTCTCGTCGCTCAACTCGGCGGCAATATCGCGGAACGACTCGGGCGAACGCGAGGTCTTGGCAAACGCCACCGCAATCGTCTCCGCTGAAAGTTGTTTCGGGGATAACAGGTAAATTTGTCGCGTGGGCATGGGACTCTCCTCTGGCGGGTCGGAAGCATTATAAACGAAAGGCAGCCTACAGGCTGCCTAAGAAAGTATCTCTCTTGTTTTCTCCACATCCCTGTGCATCTGTTCGATGAGCGCCTCCAGAGAGGGGAACTTGAGTTCATCGCGCAGGCGGGCCACGAACTCCAGCCTCAACTGCCTGCCATAAAGGTCATCGTCAAAATCGAGCAGATAGGCTTCGGCGTTCGGCACAGTCTGATCCTCCCGCACCGTCGGACGAACGCCGATATTTACGGCCGCGGCATATCGCTGCCCGTCGAGCCAGGCCCAGCAGGCATAAATTCCATTGGCAGGCAGGATCTTTTCCGCGGGATAATCAATGTTCGCCGTTGGGAAACCAAGCCCCTTGCCGCGATGGTCGCCGTGGATCACCGGGCCGCTGAGACCATACAGATTGCCAAGCAGGTCGGCGGCTGCTTTCACATCACCAGTGGAGACCAGTTTACGGATTTCGGTGGAGGAGATCACGCCGCTTTCGTCGCCCACAGCGGATACCACCTCGACGGTATATCCCAGCTCGCGACCAATTTCCGTCAAACGCGTTGCGGTGCCCTCGCGTCCCCTGCCCAGGGCAAAGTCATACCCGACCAGCAGGTGCCGAACGCCAAGTCGGCGCGTCAGACGCGACATGAAATCGTGAGCGGAGACAGTTGACAGTTCGCGCGTGAAGCGTTCGGTAACGACCACGTCCACGCCCAGCGCGGCCAGCCGGTCGGCGCGTTCGTCCGGCGTGGTTAGGCATTTAATATCCCGCCCACCCAGCACACTGGCCGGGTGTGGGAAGAAAGTCAAAACAACGGCCGGCAAATTCGACTGGTGGGCGCCTATCGTCAGGGTTTTGATGATCTCCTGGTGGCCGCGATGGACTCCGTCGAAAACGCCGACGGTCAGCCAGCATCCTTGCAGGGAAATATCTTCCGATGAATGATAATGGGGCATGATAAAAAGTGAAGAGGGTATCGGAGGCCGACGTGCTGCTGGCCTGCCTCATACCAGAAACAAAGTCACGAAGGAACAAAGAGAAGCTAATTCTCAGCGCCTTCGTGACTTTGACATCAGGTTCGCGTCGCTTTACTCGGACGTGAAGAAGACTTTCTTGGGCTGCCACTCTGCCGACCCATCTTCGAGGGTCATCAGTTCCATCAGCGCCACCAACTCACCCTGTGTGCTCACGCCGCGCACCTTGGTCTCGGCGATATCGCCCTTGGATTTGACGCGGTGCCCGTGACGCACAGCCTCGACTTCATCCGGGCTGAGTTCGATGGCAGGCCAGTCGCCCAACGCTTCGGCGGCTGGGATCAAATATTGGTACCAATTACCGGCGGCAAACGCCTCCTGGAGTTTCCGCAGCGGGACCGCGTCGCGCAGGGAGAAGCGGCCGCTCTTGGTGCGGCGCAAGCCGACCAGGTATGCGCCACAACCGAGCTTTTCGCCCAGGTCATTGGCCAGCGAGCGGACATAGGTGCCCGAGGAGCAGTGTACATCCACGACGACTTCAGGCGGGGCCCACTCGAGCACTTCGAGGTGGTGAACCTGGATCTTGCGCGGGGTCAGGTCAACTTCCTCGCCCTGGCGCGCCATTTCGTAGGCCTTGCGTCCCTGCACTTTGACCGCTGAATACGGCGGCGGGGTCTGCTCGATCTCGCCTTCAAAAGTTTTGAGCACTGCTTCGAATTCGGCCTCGGTCACATTCACAGGGACATCGGAGCGGGTGAAACGCCCATCGGCATCGAAAGTATCGGTGGTGGAGCCGAGGCGGATGATGGCCTGGTAACGCTTATCGGAAGCGGAGACATATTCGCTCAAACGCACTGCCGGGCCGACGAGAATGACCAGCACGCCCGAAGCGCGCGGATCGAGGGTACCGGTGTGACCGGCTCGCCGGAGTCCGGTGCCGTTGCGAATGACTTGCACTACATCGTGAGATGTTAACCCAACGGGTTTGTCTACCACCAGGACGCCAGAGATGGCGTTCTTGACATCTTGACTGTTCATCGTTTCCTCCTGAACTGAGTTTCCTGATTATCACACATTTGTCTGAATTTTAGATTAAAGCTTTAGCATCTCCCTGGTAATTTTAAGTACCAAGGGCTGGATTTCGCTCAATGCGCCGGGGATATCTGCCCCGGCCGCTGCGGCATGGCCGCCGCCGCCAAAGTGTTGGGCAATCGGAGAAACATCCACGCCCGGTTCAAGGGCGCGCCACGAAACCTTGACATGCTTATCGGTTTGTTCGTCGAACATCATTCCAACCTTGTTCCCGTCAATGGCTGAGATAATGTTGATCAGGTCGGCGTCGTCATTGCCTCCATAACCTGCTTTTTTGCGGTCTGCAACGGTCAGCGTTCCCCACACAATGCCATGCTCGCTCTCCAGGCTGGAAAGCCCCGCTCCCCAATAGCGCGCCGCCGGAAATGAACGACGCACGAGGGAACGCATGTATAAGTCAGGCATATCCACGCCGGTTTCCATCAAAGTAGCGGCCTGGCGCAGCGCTTCGGGTGTGACGTTCGAGGTGCGAAAGCCAAGTGTATCCGTGATAATGCCGGTCAATAATGCAGCCGCAATGGGACGCGTGATCTTGTATCCCCATTCCGGCAAATGATTGGTGAGGATGGCTGAGGTGGCTACCTCCTCATCCTCAATAAGATTCAACTTGCCGAATTTCTCATTGGTGATGTGGTGATCAATGTTGATATCAGGCTGGCTGAAAGTTTCAAAGGCCTTTCCCACCCGTTTGAAATCGGCGCAGTCCACGGTGATGAACGTATCGTGCCCCCCTTCCGGCGCGTTCTTGACCTGCGCGCTGCCCTCCAAATAACGGAAGGAGGCCGGAATGCCATCCACAAGCACCATCTGGACTTGCTTGCCTGCATCCTGCAGGGCCAACCCGAGGCCGAGCAATGCGCCAATTGCATCCCCATCCGGGCGGACATGGGACGCGATGAGAATGTGATTCGCTTTCGCCAATCGGTCTTTTATTTCTATGTTGATCGCACTTTTCATGCTTGTTTCTACGTTACAGCGTTTATATGGTTCCTCTAATATCTGGGCTTATTTTACATAGTTATCTATAAAATACAAGATGTGTATTTAGACATCAGAGCAACGCATATCTTACCTACGCTCTTACTCCTTTCGAGTTTCGTCTTTTTTCCTTAACTCAGCCAGGACCTGCTCGATGTGATCGGCATGTTCCGGCGTGGGGTCCCAGTGAAATCGCAGGCGCGGGAACGCGCGCAGTTCGACGCGCCCGGCCAAAGTCCGGCGGATGAATCCGCTGGCGCTTTCGAGGCCGGATAAAACCTCCTGGCTGCGCGCCTCGCCCTCGACGGCGGAAACATAAATGTCGGCAAACGCCAGTTCCCGATCCACTCTCACATCAGTAACGTAGATCAGGTGCAGGCGCGGATCGCTGATCTCCCGGATGAGCATTTCCGAGAGTTCCTGGCGGATGCGGTCCGCAATGCGTTGTAAACGGATTCCTGAAGGCATGTTATTTTGCATGGTGGAGCGGGATGGCTCCCGCTCTACCATTACGAAGATTTTTCCATTACGTAACAAATGAGCTGATCACCGGTTTGAATGTCGTGGAAGTTTTTAAAGCCCACGCCGCATTCGAAACCGGTGCGCATTTCCTTCACGTCTTCTTTCCCGTGGCGCAGGGAAGCCAGTTCGCCTTCGTAGAGAGTATCGGCGCCGCGCACAAGACGGATGCGTGCATTACGGCGTAGTTCACCATCTGTGACTTTGCAGCCTGCCACCTTACCCAGTTTGGAAGCCGGGAAAACAGCCAGCACCTGGGCATGACCGATAACCTTTTCGATGATCTCGGGTTCGAGCATGCCTTTGAGGGCTTTCTCGATATCCTCGGTCATGCGATAGATGATTTCATACAAGCGGATGGACACGCCCTCTTTTTCTGCCAGGCGGCGGGCAGCCACATCAGCCTGCACATTGAAACCAATGACGATGGCATGGGAAGCCGAAGCCAGCAT
Organism: Chloroflexota bacterium; assembly: GCA_021823555.1. The sequence goes on along the minus strand of JAKANW010000006.1, from coordinate 256 downwards.
CACATCATTTTCACCAATGTTACCCGTTTCAGCATACAGGATGTTGATCTTGATCTCGCCCTGGCCGAGTTTTTGCAATTCGGTCATGATCGGTTCAAGCGAACCCTGCACGTCGGCTTTGACGATCAGGTTCAATTCCTGCGCCTCGCCGGCCTGGAAATTGGCGAACAGGTCTTCCAGCGAAACCTTCTTGGCCTGGTGTTTCTTCTTGTCGCTCTCCAGGCGTTCACCGACGATCTCACGAGCTTCCCTTTCA
>JAKANW010000466.1 GCA_021823555.1 Chloroflexota bacterium | reverse complement strand
CATCCTGGGCGTAGCCATTGGTGGGGAAGAGCGTGGTGACCCACTTGAGGGAGCCCTCTGCACCGCGGCGCATCTGTGTCTCGGTAACGACTCCGGCCGGGCGATTCCGCTTTTGGGCGCGGGCGGCGTCGAAAGCCGTCTGCGAGCGGGTGTTGGGCGTCGAATGGATGCGGATGCGGCTCTCGAACTGGTCGTAGGCCATTTTTTGCAGAGGCGGCACAAAGTCCAATTGCGCGTCGCTCCCGTACATCATTAAAAGATCTTCGTGTTGTGGGAAGAACATATCGGGCAACTGAACGAGCGGGACGGGATGTCCGCCCGCCTCCAGTATCTTGATATACAAGGCGCGTACCAATGGTTCGGCGGCGGTCGTCGCCTCGATGAGAACCCGGTCACCGGGTTTAATGCGGGTGCAATACTCCACCAGGACTTTTGCGAATTTTTCAACGCGGGGATCTGCCACTTGGAACTCCTGTCAGTAGTATGGCGAAATTATATCATCGGCTGGCGACTTCCTGTCATATCAAAAGCCGTAACTTTTGTCACTATGCTGAGCGATGAAATTGGGTAAGATTGGTAGTAATTCGGCAATTAATTAGGAGCGCACATGGTAGTTTCCACCAAATCTACAACGGCCTGGGCGGAAGTGGATGAGAACGGACGCCTTGTCCTACCGTTGGATGTGGCTCAACGTTATGGCCTGACGCCCGGTTCCAAAGTGCGCCTCGATGAAGACCATAATATCGTCCGTATCCACCGGCCAATTACCCATCTCACCAAAATCTATATCGAACCGACCGTGGCCTGCAATCTGGACTGCATCACCTGTTTCCGCAACGCCTGGGAACAGCCCATCGGCCGCATGAGTGACGAAACCTTCGAACGCTTCTTCGCGGGACTACAGGCCCTGTCCCCGCGCCCGAACGTTTACTTCGGGGGGATTGGCGAACCGCTCTTCCATCCCAAAACGATCGAGTGGATTCGACGCGTCAAGGAGTTGGGCGTCAAGGTAGAACTCATCACCAATGGCACTATCCTGACCGAAAAGATTGCCGCCAAACTGATCGATGCTGGGCTGGACCTCCTGTGGATTTCTATCGATGGTGCGACACCCGAAAGTTATGAGGATGTCCGCCTTGGTGCGGAACTTCCCAAGGTGCTCGAAAACATTCGCCGCCTGGCGCGTATGCGCAAGAAGGGACACTTTCCCCAACCAGAGATCGGCGTGGCGTTCGTGGCAATGAAGCGCAATATCAACGACCTGCCGAAGATCATCAAACTGGGGCACACCTTCGGGGCGCGTTACTATTCCGTTAGCAACATCCAGCCGGCCACACCGGAGATGCAGGATGACCGTCTGTACACGCGCACCATGCGCAACATTGCCTACATGCCCTCGCCGGTGTTACCGAAACTCAGCCTGCCCAAAATGGACTTTAACGAAGAGACCGTGGCCGCGTTGACCGAGGCCTTCAACAGTGGCGTCAATGTCAGTTATGCGGGCAACAACTGGGGCGGTGCCAACGATGTATGCAACTTTGTAGAAAGCGGCACCATGTCTGTGGCGTGGACCGGGGACGTCAGCCCGTGCTGGCCGTTGATGCACACCCACATGAGTTATTTGCACGGCAAGCCGCGTCTTTCGAAGAAGCATGTTGTCGGCAATGTGCGCGACCATTCGCTGGAAGACCTATGGTATGACCCCGAATACCTTGCCTATCGCGAACGCCTGCATAATTTTATTTTCGCTCCCTGCACCTTCTGCGGCGGTTGTGACCTGTCCGAGGCGAACGAGGAGGATTGCTTGGGTAATCAGGTTTTTCCGGTGTGTGGTGGATGTTTGTGGGCGCAGGGCATTATTCAATGCCCATGAGCCATTGAGGAAAGATGCGCGCCGCAGTTCCACTGCGGCGCTTTTTTATCTGGGTGGTTTTACCCAAGTTTGTTATACTGCCTTATGGAGAACGCCATGCAGGTTCGTTTTTATGCTAACATGCGCACGATTGTGGGACAAGAAACACTTGACGTTGACCTCAGCGGCAGCGTGACTTTGGACTCGCTCTTTCAGGTTTTGGCGGAGCGGTTTCCTGCCATTTATCCCCACCTGTTCGATGAGCATGACAACCTGCGTCAAGATGTTCCCGTCTTTGTGAATGGCCGCAACCCGCGTCTGGACGGCGCCTTAGATGCGCCGCTTCAGCCGCAGGACGTGATCAGTTTGTTTTCTCCGATCTCCAGCGGTAAAATGAACGTGGAAGTGTTACGCGATTAGAGGAACCATTTTATGAAAGTAAATTTCTTCGCCACATTACGCGATATTGCCGGTGGAAAGACGGTTGAAATTCCCTTGGAGCATGGCGTCACAGCCAGGGAGGTGCTGGATGCCATCGTTACCAAGTTTCCAGCGATGAAAAAGGAATTGCTCATGCCTGATGGCCGCTTGTATGGGCATGTGCATTTCTTCGTCAACGGGCGCGATGTGCAGTTTCTGGAAAATGACTTGGAAACAAAAATCATGCCCGGCGATGTGATCAACGTCTTCCCAGCGGTGGGCGGCGGGTAACGCGACTTTATGCCGCACCAACAAGCAATACGAATGTCGTATTTCAAAAATTACGGGCGGCCAGGGGGCCGCCCGTTTTGTTTCACCGTTTTATCCTCTCCTCCATTGGGAGAGGGCCAGGGTGAGGGATAGAGTTAGATAATTTCCAACTCTTTCAATTTCGCTTCGGGCACCACGCCGTTGACCCAGCCGCGTTTCTCGTAATATTCGGCTAGCATGTCATCCAGCTCGCAAACCTGACCCTTGCTGCCGCCGTAGTTGGAGGGTTCGGTGGTGAAGCGCTTGGGAAGCTGGTCACTGCCTTCGCGGAAACCGTTCAGGTTGTTGTAGTGGCGCTCGAGGTTGTAAACGCGCTCGCCGACCTTTAGCAAGAGATTGGCATCGCACGGGACGCCGGTCATGGCTTCGTACTGCATGGCGAACGAATCCAGCGACTCGGCGAAGGTGGCAAATTTGCAGACATCCAGGCAGTCGGTCACTGCGTGAACGTTCTGGAAGATCATGTTCATCTCGCCTTTGCCCTTCCAGGCTAGCGGGTCTGCCACGGTGGAGGGACCCAGCACGTTGCCGACCACTTCCGCCGCGGGGGTGTAGCCGCGCAGGTGGCAGGCGCCGCGGTTGCTGGTGGCGTAGCCCAGGCCCATGCCTTTGATGCCGCGCGGGTCGTAGGCGGGAATGCCCTGACCCTTACAGGTCATCGCCAGCTCGGGATGACCAAAGTGCGCCGCAGTCGCGTTGGCACCGTCGGCCATCACATTACCGATCCCTTCGCGGTGGGCAACCTTAAAGGCTAGTTCCACCATCTTGTCGCCATCGCCCCAGGCGATTTTGCCATCGCCGTTGGTGTAGCCCTTCTCCGAGGCTTCCATGTAGATTGCGAGCGGGTGACCGATCTCGATGGCATCCATGCCCATGTCGTTGCAGGTGTCGATCATCTTGGCCACCACGCGAATGTCGCTGTTGCCGCAGTTCGTACCCACCGACCAGGACGGTTCGTATTCCACCGATTCCATGCGCAGACCGGCATATGGACCGTCCTTGATTTCCACTTCCTTCTTGCAAGCCACCGGGCAGGCATGGCAAGTGGGATTGTCAACCAGGATGTTGTCATTGACAAACTCGCCGCTGACTTTGTCGGCATGTTCCCAGCCGGTGAACTGGCTGTTTTTGGTGGGCAGACCGCCGATAACGTTGGTCATGTTCATCAACACATTCGTGCCATAGACCGAGAGGCCGCCCTTGCGCGGTGCAGTGACCACGCGCTCGTCCATGATCTCGGCCAACGCCTTGGTGTGCGCGGCTTTCCATTTCTCGCGGTCTGCGGC
>JAKANW010000465.1 GCA_021823555.1 Chloroflexota bacterium | reverse complement strand
CCATGCGGACCGTTATCCGCTGTCACTGTAGTCGCAATGGCGAAAACGAGCAGGGCGCTCACGACCATTGCAAACAGAAGTTTCTTCATACACATTCTCCTTTCTGGGTTCAAACGTACTTGGGGGTCCTTGGGTGGTGCTGTGGGGTTCTCACCTCCTATGCCTAATAAGACCAAACCTGAACACGGTTGTTGTCGCGGTCTGCAACGTACAACCGTCCGGTCTCATCAATGTAAACGTCAATGGGGTAGTTGAATAAGCCTTCTTCGATTCCAAAACCACCGATGTCGAAGGCGAACTCTGGCACATCCCCAGAGACGTTGTACACACGTAATGAGGAGCAGACCGCGTCGGCTACAACAAGACAATCTCCCGGCGCCATCCACATGCCTCGCGGCAGGTTGAGCGCGCCCTGTGTGGAGCCAAAACCGAAGAAGGTTTTGTAGGCGTAATCCGGCGTCCAGGCAGAGATGCGGGAGTTGTTTCCATCGGAAATATAGAAGTTGCCATCCCCGTCCTTCACAACCACCTGCGGGAAATCGAACTGGTCGTTCCCGGCTCCCTGCGCGCCGAACTCGATGATCTGCGGATTGAAGACCGAGAGGTCGCCGTTCAAATCTACGGCGGGGATGATGTGGACGCTGTGAAGGGTGGTGGTGGTGTCGGTGTAGATCAGGTTCCCGTCTGCGTCGAAGCGGATTCCAAGCGGCGACCAGTACGGGTCGCTTGCGGAAAACTCAATGGCAATCACTTTGCCGGGCTGACCGGGCACCTGATAGGAGAGCACTTTGTTGATGCCCTCGTAATGGGTCAAGACAGTGCCCTCGGGCAGGGGACCGATCTTGCTGGTGAGGTATTTGGTGAGGGTCATGTTCTGACCGATGATGGCATCAATGAAATGGCCGTCCTGGTCGTAGATGTCAATGGCGCTGCTGGTGCGGTCCACCAGGAAGACGCGGCCGTTGGCGTCAATGGCCATGTATTTCGGCTCGCGGTTGGAGCGGTCGGTTCCGGGAGGCGCAAAACTGGTGAGGAAGTTCCCATCGCGGTCGAAGACCTTGACGAGGCGCTCACCCTTCCCTTCGGCAACGTAGATGCGTTCGCCGTCCGGTGAAAGCGCCACCGCAACCGGCCCATCCACGTTGTTGATCGAAAACTTATAGGCCGGCTGATAGCAGACCGAGACCTGTGTGGGCAGGATCAAATTGGGCAGGGGCTCGGGTTTGAGCAGGTAGCGTCCGAGCAGGCCGCACACGCCACAGAGACAGACCAACAGGAGCAACAGCAGCAAGAGGAGCAGACGCCGTCGGCGTTCATCCTTCTCCTCTTCTTGTTCGATGACTTCGGGCTGGGCGCCGCTGGGAGCGGGCTCAGCGGGGGCGGCTTCCGGTTGCGCGGCCTTGGGTTCGGGGTCAGGGGTTGTCATTGTTGTACCTATTCGCTGTTATTTATTGAGCAAAGCAATCACACGCTGGAGCCCGGTGCTTGCGGTAAAGTTGTTCGGGTCGAGTTGGACTGCGGCTTCGTAGGAACTTTTTGCATTCGCCAGATCATTCATGGCCTCGTAGGTCATGCCGAGACCGGCGAAGGTGGGGGCAAAGTCCGCTTTTTGCTGGGCCGATTTCAACAATAGTTCGAGCGCGGTGTCGTAATCCTTTTTCGAGAAGGCTTCCATGCCGTGGGCGTAATCCACCAGGGCTGGTTCGTTGAGCGCTGTGAAGGCCACGGCCAGGCCCTGATACGCCTCGGTGTAATCGGGGACAAAGGTGGTGGCGTTGAGGAACATCACCACGGCCTGGTCATATGAGCGCACACCCAGATACGCCATGCCGAGTTTGTACATCGCGTCGGCATCGGTCTGGCTCCAGACCACTGCCTTTTCCAGGGGAGCGATTGCTTCGGCGGGCTGACCCAATTGCAGATAACAATCACCAAGGTAGTAGGCCGCTGATTGCAGGGCTTTGTTCAAGCCTGGCATTTCGGCATCTTGATTGGCATCCAGGAACATGGTGAGCGGACCAATCGCTTCCTGCGGATGTCCGCCGAGCGCATTGGCGATTCCCAGCACCAGCCAGGCGTGCTGGTTATCGGGATACACGCTCATCACCTGCTCGGCCTGCGCAATGGCATCCTCATAACGCCTGTTGATCATGTAAGTCTCGGCGAGCGCCAATCGTTTTTCCGGGTCCTGGGCATCCTCTGCCACGGCTTTCTCGGCCTCGCTGATGCTCATCTCGGCGATGCCGGGCTGGGGGCGGTAATAACGGTCGTAGTAGTAATAGCCTCCAAAGGTGGCAATTGCCAGAACCAATGCAATGGCCGCCAGCGTCACCAGGCGCTTGATCTGGTTTGTATTCGAAAAGTAACGCGCCTCGATGGTTTGTAGGAATTTGTTCAGTGTTTTCACGTTTCCTAAACCTTTCCAAACATTGATCATGGTTTACTGATAATCCCGCCCGCGTGACAGCGCGCGCAGGTCACATTCTGGTGGCAGGTGAAGCAGACTTGTCCGCCCGACTCCTGATAGGACTGCGGGTGGGAGAAGAGCATATCCGGCGGATGCGAGAGATTGTGGCATGCGCCATTGTTGCAGAAGGCCTGGCCATGGCAGTTGAAGCAGGCCTGCTTGTCGGCGTCGGTGATATTCTGGTGTTCGATGGTCCAGCGGAAGTCCGCGTGCGAATCGGGGACATTGCCCACGATGACCGGCGCCTCCACGATCATCTCCGCTCCGCGCCCGGTGATCGGAACTGTGTGGCAGAGGTTGCACTTCACACTGATCACTTCCTCGTTGCCGTTCTCGTCGCGCGACACATGGTTCCCATCGTGACAGCGGAAGCAACCCAGGGTGGGATTGTGGCGCTCGTTATTGGGGTTGGTCTTCCAGTCCAGGTTCATATCCGGGAAATTCGTGATGTCGTAGATGTCCTTCAGCGTGGCGATCGCCTGGTCCACCTTGTCCGCTGGATAGCCGGAGTAATTTGTTTTCAGATCGTCAATCGCGGCGTACGCCTCCGTTTTCGAGGCGAATGTCTTGTTCAACAGGTCCACGGCATTGCGGTGAATGAACGGCAGGTCGGGAGAGATCAAGCCGTGCTCCATCGCCTGGTCCACCGACTGTTCGGGGTAGGGGATGTAGTGCGCGGTGCGGTTGTGGCAGTCAATACAGTCCAACTCCCGCACCTCGCCATTTGCCCGCGCTTCTTCCACAAAATTTGTCTTGCCCATGCCGAGCAAATCGCGCGAGAAGAATTCCTTCACGGTCCCGTCGGGTTGCTTCACGCCCACCCAGGCGACCACCTGGCGCTGATAATCGAGCGTGATGTAACTGACCTCGCTCTGGATGTGCCAATGGATGCCCTTGCTTTCGCCGGTCAATGTGTTCACGCCGCCCATTTTCAAGATCAGGGTCGTCTCGGTCGGCGTGTTGTCCTTGTCGTTGTCGAAGTGACGGTTGACCTTGATGATGTTGTCGGTGAATTGTGTCGGCGTGTGGCAATGTTCGCATGTCTCGCGCGCCGGCCGTAAATTGTGCACCGGGCTTTTGATCGGCCGCGAATAGTTATCCAGAATTGTGGAGACCAATTGGCGCGTCCCGTCCATCTTCGATTGAATGAACGCCTCCGCGCCCTCGCCCACGTGACATTGCGTGCATGCCACATTCGAGTGCGGCGATTGCGAGTGACGTTCCAACTGCGGATACATGGAATGGCACACGGTGCCGCAGAATTCCACACTCTCCGTGTAGACGTACCCTTCAACGCCCCCCACTGCCAAACCCGCGCCGACCATAAACAACCCTGCCAGCACCCCCGCAAATTTCCAGCGATGAGCAGGCCGACTTAGATCGTATTCGATGTGAGGCCAGCGAAATTTCGAGCGGATCCAATTC
>JAKANW010000464.1 GCA_021823555.1 Chloroflexota bacterium | reverse complement strand
CAACCGCATGGAAGCCCTGAAGAATCTGGAAGAAGCCCAACGCAACAACTGGCTGGTGACAGGCTTGATCTACATCGAAACAGACAAACCCTCCCTGACCGATACTTACGATCTGGTGGAGACGCCGCTCAACCGCCTCACCGAAGCGGACCTGCGGCCTGCCCACGAAACGCTGGACAAGATCAACGAGTTGATGTTCTGACCCATTCCCATCCCTCCCCCATTTTCAGTGAAAATGGGGGAGGGTGCCCAAGGGCGAGTGGGGATTATCTACGCCCTAACTTCTTATCCCCTTACGCGTAATAACAACTAACGAACTTCGCTTCTTCGCGGTGAAAATTCATGACTCAATCCCAACCCAGCTCCGAAAAACTCGATTTCAAACGCATCCTGCCCGTGCTGGTCATTGTGCTGGTGGACCTGCTGGGACTGTCCATCATCATCCCCTTGCTGGCCCTGTATGCTGCCCGGTACGGCGCGGACCCCTTCGTGATCGGTTTGCTTGGCGCGACCTATCCGATGATGCAATTCATCGGCGCGCCGGTACTGGGACATCTTTCGGACCGCTTCGGGCGGAAGCCGATCCTGCTCATCAGCCAGGTCGGTACCTTTGCAGGTTTCATCCTGCTCGGTCTCGCCAACGCCCTGTGGCTGTTGTTCCTCTCGCGTATCATTGACGGGCTATCCGGGGCGAACCTGTCCACGGCGCAGGCTGTCGTGGCAGATTCCACCACCGATAAAACGCGCACCCAGGGGCTGGGTCTGATCGGAGCGGCCTTCGGGATTGGTTTCATCCTCGGGCCGATCATCGCTTTCTCAGTCCTGCTGGCCACAGGAGGAAGTTACCAGGCGGTGGCCTTCACAGCAGCCTTCTTTTCGTTCCTGTCCATCGTCCTGACCCTGGCCCTGCTCAAAGAGACCTTGCCTCCCGAAAGGCGCGGGCAGGGCGCGAACCAGAAGGCAAGCTTCACTCTTGGCGCCATGCGCAAGGCGCTGAGCCGCCCCGTCATCGGCCTGCTGTTGATCCTGATGTTCGCCCAGCAGCTGGCCTTCGGCGGTTATGAGCAATTGTTCTCTTTGTTCGCCCTCAACCGCCTGGGCATGGATGCCACCAGCACCAGCGGCCTGTTCGTGCTGGCAGGACTGTTTATCGTTGTTGTCCAGGGAGGCTTGATCGGGCGTTGGTCGAAGCAAAAAGGAGACCGCTGGCTGGTGATGCTGGGACTCTCGGCGCTGGCTATCGGCCTGATCCTGACCTCGTTCACGCCGCAAGTCCCGGTGCCGTGGTACAACCAGGCCAGAGTCAGTGCAAGCTTGAGCGGCGGCGACGCCCTTTCCCGAGCCAATACTGGCAACATTCACGTAGACCTGCCGGACGAGAGCAACAAAGGTTGGTTCGGCATTATCTGGATCCTGATCGCCTCCTTCCCAGCGGCATTGGGAGGCGGTGTATTGCATCCGGCTATCAACAGCTTGATTACCAAAACGGCGGACAAAAGCGAGACCGGCGGCATGTTGGGCATCTCGGCGGCCTTCTACAGCGCAGCCAACGCAGCCGCGCCGCTCTTCTATGGCGCCTTCTTCCAATGGTTCGGTGCGCCGGTTCCTTTCCTATTGGGAGGCATCCTGCTAGGCATATTATGGTGGCTGGCTACCAGGAATATCAAGGCATCAACGCCCTCTTAAACCTCCGCGCTGAGCGCAGCGCAGTCGAAGCGCAAGTGCCCAGCAAACCCTCCGTCTCGACTGCGGCCTTCGGCTAGGCTCAGGCCTCCGCTCGACGCGAATGGATCGTTGGAATGAGTTACTTCGTCAATGCAGCAATTCCTGATCGGCCAAGTCTGCTTCTTGATAGATCTTCCTGACTTCTTCCTTCACTTCAACCGTGGCGCTAGGCGTCTGCGAAATGAACTTGACGAGATCGCGCGCCTGCCGCAATAAGTCTTTCACCCCTGCAATATAAGACAAATCATTGCGTCTGCCCTCAGCCGGGATAGGCAGTTCGCGCGCTTTCTGGATCAGCTTGCGGGCACGGACAATGCGTTCAGCAGCCGGAATGAGACGGGCCATGTTTTCTCCTTCATACGAGACATATCTCTTATTCTACTTCACCCGTTGCAACCTCCTGGCGGGATATTTCTCATTAGAAGATGATTAGCACTCGGCGTCACATCCGAACAGTGTGGTACATTAGTTACAAAAGAAAGAAGAAAAGCAAATGGATCTTGGCGTTCCCGAACTACTCATCATACTGGTCATCGTTGTCCTGCTGTTTGGCCCTGGACGTCTCGGCAATATCGCAGGGGAACTTGGCAAAGGCATCCGCAATTTCCGCGAGGGGCTTTCCGGCAAGGAAGAAAAACCAAAGGAAGAACCACCCGAACAACAACACCCTGACGCATAAATCAGGACCTGGATAACGATAAAACACGTGCCCATGGGGCGTGTCCGCCTCGACATTCCTTATTGAATTTCGGGTTTTTCTGACATACAATAAAATTGCTCGGGCAGGAGGTATATCCGCGAGTTCATAGTCATTCAATGCACTTTCGAGAATCATCCCGCGGGGGAGTTTCTGACAAATCCCAGCCTCGTTGACATTCAAGAATCATATACTGCAAATTATCGCCCTCGAGAGCAGGAAAAAACACTTTTCACTCTAAGTATGAAAGGAAAGGAGATGAAAAGAATGGTCAAGTTACAGAAGACAATCACGATCAACGCTCCCGTTGAAAAAGTGTTCGCCTTCATGAACGACCCTCACAACCTGCCAGAGATCTGGCCCAGCATGATCGAGATCAAGGATGTGAAGCCGAATCCCAATGGCGGGTACGATTTTGGATGGGTCTACAAGATGGCAGGCGTACACTTCGACGGCGCCTCCGAGACCACCGAGTTCGTGAGCAATAAACGCAATGCCACCAAGAGCACGAAAGGGATCGAGAGCAAATTCATCTGGGATTACGAGACCGAAGGCGACAACACCAAATTGACCGTGGAGGTCGAATACAACGTGCCCATTCCCCTGCTGGGCAAACTGGCCGAGGCCTTCATCGTGAAACTAAACGAACAGGAGGCCGATACCCTGTTGCTCAACCTGAAGAACCGAATGGAAATGCCGACCCCGATGCCTGCATAGCAGATACCTCCTGCCCAGGCAGTAAGTCATCACCACGGATTTCACAACAAACTCATTACGAATACAGATCTTGAGCAAGTGATAGAAGTTTGACCGTGAAACGATGGGCATTTTTGATCGCTTCAGTCTTTGGCGCGGCTTGCCTGGCACAGATCGTGGCAACTGCAATTCCAACAGTGGAAGTCAGCATCGAGCCCCCAGGGACACCCTATACCATACCTGAATGCCAGCCCGCTTCGGGTGTGACTATTAAAGTTCAAAAAATGAGCGACACCATAGTAGAGTTGATCGCCAGTGGATTAATACCAGGCGAAACTCCATACGTATATTACAACACGCCTGTTGGCAATATAGTAGGAACGGGGGGTGCATATTCTGGGTACACCGCGAACGACAATGGCGAGTTTTACTTTGAACTGGAAAACCTGGAGCCTCCACCTGGACAAGCCAGCGTCACATGGGATATACGACTCATGCACGAACGCGGCGTGGAGTGCACAACGATCACTTTACCATGAGACACTTGCAAACTTAGCCTACGCTCCTAGTGAAATTGTCACAAAGGCAGTGGCAGCGGTTGGCTCGTACGGAATATAATGTCGGTATGAGCACGGCATATTTTTTGTTTCATGGCAGGCTGAACGATTTTTTGAGACGGGATCAAAAAGGCCGGCAGATTGCCGTTGGGTTTCAGGGGCGACAATCCATCAAGCATTTGGCTGAGTCGCTGGGAACGCCGCACCCGGAGATCGGACAGATACAGGTC
>JAKANW010000463.1 GCA_021823555.1 Chloroflexota bacterium | reverse complement strand
CTTCGGTGGACCCAGCCAGGATCGTGGTCAGGACCACGTCGGCTCCTTTGAGCGCCTCGGCCCGATCCAGTGTCGCTTCGACCTTCGCCCTGCGGTTGCCCGCGGCAATCAATTTTTCGACCCCGGTCTTGGCCCAAGCCAGCCGTTCGGCGTTGATGTCCATCAATGAGAGAGTTGCGTCTTCCAGCAAGGGGAAGGTGAGAATGTCGCGCACGAGTTCGCCGGTGAAGCCGAGGCTGCCCGCACCGATGAAAGTGATTTTAGTCATAGGTTCTCCTATAATGTTATCTGTCATTGCAAGGAATGAGCGTTAGCGAGTGAAGAAGCAATCCACTGGTGCATGAGGAGATTGCTTCAGTCGCTTCGCTCCTTCACAATGACACGTGGTTTATCTCTTCACACCGCTTAACGCAATGCCTTCGATAAATTGCTTCTGGGCGATGAAGAAGACGATCAGGAGCGGCAGGATGCTGATTAGCGCACCCGCCATCAAGACAGTGAACTTGCCGCCGTGCGTCATCTGCGTCTGGAAGAAGGCTAGCCCCACGGTCAACATGGTGTTGGGCACAGACGGCATGTAGACCAGCGGATGCAGTAGGTCATTCCACGCATCTTTGAAAGTGAAGATTGCCAGCGCGGCCAAGGCCGGTTTCGCCAGCGGCATGTAGATCTTCCAGAAGATTTGAAGGAGCGAAGCGCCGTCCACGCGCGCGGCATCTACCAGGTCACGCGGGATCGTAAGGAAATATTGGCGCAGGAGGAACGTCCCGAACGCGCCGCCCCAAAACGCAGGCAGCCAGAGCGGGACGCTGGTTCCAATCAGGTGCAGATATTTGAAGATGATGAAATTCGGGATGAGGGTCACTTGCGGCGGAATCAACATGGTCAAGAGCAGCGCGGTGAAAAGCACCTCGCGTCCTTTGAATTTGACCACCGCAAAACAAAACGCGGCCATCGCGCACGTCAGAATTTGGCCAGCAGTGATCAAAATGGAAATGTAGGCGCTGTTCCAAAATAGTAGCGGAAAATTGATGTCTACCGCAAACAGTTCACGGAAATTGTTGAACGTGAAGGTGGGCGGAATGAGGGTCTTGGTGAATTGGTCGCCGGGCAGTTTGAAGGAGGTGGAAACCATCCACAAAAACGGTCCGACCATCAGCGCCGCGCCCGCCAAAAGGAACGCGTAGGAGATGACGTCCAAAATGAGCTTTTGATTTTGCTTTGGCATGGCGGACCTCATTCATAAACTACGTAACGGCGTTCCAGCCAGAAATAAAATCCCATCAATGCCGCCACGATGAGGGTCAGTTCAATGGCTTGCGCGCTCGCACCGCCGTAGTTGAAAAAGTTCCAGGCGTTGCGATAGATCGAGAAGACCACCACCGGCACGGAGCTGTCGCCTTGACTGCGACGCGTGAGCATGTAGATATAGTCATAGGCTTGAAACGCATAGATGGTGGACATCAGCGTTTGGAAAAAAATGCTGGGCGTGACCAGAGGAACGGTGATACGGAAAAATTGATGCGCCTCGCTGGCGCCGTCGATCTCCGCGGCTTCGTAGTATTCGCGCGGAATGGCGGTGAGGCCCGCCAGGAAAATGATCATCCCTTCGCCGATCGCACCCCACACGTTGACGATGACCACCGAAAGCATGGCATGGTCGGTGCACAGCCAGCAGACCGGTTGCAGTCCGAAGCGTTCCAGAATGAAATTCAGAATGCCGGTGTCCTGACCGTAGATCATGTTCCACACCAGTGCGGTCGCGACTGCCGAGGTCACGGCGGGCAGGAAGAACGCGGTGCGGAACAAACCTACGCCGCGCATCTTGCGGTTGAGCAATACCGCCACCAGCAGAGAAATGATCACCACCCCCGGCACGTACATGGCTGTGAAAATGACAGTATTGGTCAACGACAATCTCAACTTTTCATCTTTGAACAAGTTGATGTAATTGACCATGCCCGCCCACGTGGGAGGCGTGAGCAGGTCCCATTTGGCAAAGCTCAGCAGCACCGTGGCAATGACCGATCCCAGCGCACCGAACACCAAACCAAAGATGGTTGGCGTCATCAAAATCCACAGCCAAAACTTTTCACGACCGAGAGGTTTGAGGCCATATTCCATACATTTCACCTATCTCCCCTGCGCCCCCTTCCCTAATAGGGAAGGGGGCCGGGGGTTAGGTTATTGTTTTGCCAGCACTTCATCCGCGGCCTTGACTGCCTCGTCCAGCGTCGGGACAAGTTCCGCCTCGCCGGTCCAGATCGGAGCCATGCCATCGCCGATAGCGCTCGCCCATTCATCGTACCCTTTGAAGACCGGCTTCATGTGTGCGAACGCCAGCGAGTCAAGAAAGACCTTCTGATCAATCTGAGTCTTCTGTTTCAGAAACGCGTCGCTCTCTGCCACCGACTGGAGCACCGGGCAGGCAAAGCCAAGTTCTGCCAGCCGCTTCTGGGCCGGTACGCTCAACACATACTTGAGGAACTCAAACGCCGCGTCGCGATTTTTGGAAGCCTTCCCAACCACAAAGCCCGCGCTGTTGACGCTGGTCGCCTTTCCGGCAGGGCCGGCCGGCATCGGCGCGATATCCCACTTGAAATTCACTTCCGCATAGCCAGGCACGGCCCAGTGACCGATGGTGGTCATGGCCGCCACGCCCGCCAGGAACGGATCGCCGCCATATTCGCCCGCAGTGGTGGAGGTCGGCCAGGATTTATCCACGAACATCATGTCATGGAACAACTGCCAGGCTTCCATCGCCTTGGGTTCGCCGATCAACGTCTTGGTGTGGTCGGCGTTGATAATGTCGCCGCCGTAGGCCCAAATGGCCTCGCTCCAGATCAGTTCCATATCCCACAGGTCGGAATAGAAGCCGAACTGCGTGGTCTTGCCATCCGGTCCAACCTTGGTCAGCTGTTTGGCCGCGTTGCGCAGGTCATCGTAGGTCCAGTCCGCGGTCGGATAGGCCACGCCCGCCGCGTCGAACATGTCTTTGTTATAGAACAACACGATCGTCTGGAAATCGCGCGGCAGGCCATACATCCCATCCGGTGTCTTGTAAGCTTCCAACGTCTGCGGATACACGCCCTTCAACATATCTGGATTCTTGTCGAGGTAGGGCTGAAGGTTCAACAGCACGCCGCGGCTCTGGTAGTCCAGATAAAGAGGCGCATCCATCGCGAATACGTCCGGCGGCGTGCCCGCCGAAAGCAGGGTCTTCAGTTTCGTCCAATACGAATCCCAATCCGAAACGTCCACCTTCACGGTGATGTTCGGATTCGCCTGGTGGAAATCAGCCACAATCTGATTCCACACATCCAGTTCGGCGGGGTCACCCCACATCATCATGCTGATGGTCACAGGCGCGTTACTCGCGGCAGGTTTTTGCCCGCCTCCGCAAGCCGCCAGCAGCAAACTGACCACCACAACAAAAACAAATAGGCGTTGCTTCATAGTTTCTTCTCCTTTCTAGAAATCGAGTTTGACCACCGCCGTCAAATTGGTAGGACGGTCAGGGTTGAAGCCTTTTGCCAGGGAACGATGGAACGCCATCAATTGCAGCACTGGTAAATACAGAACGCCGCGTACGCTTTCAGGAATATCCGACTCAAAGACGACATCCGCGCCGGACTCCCCCAAAGCGGCCACAGTCCCCCCAAGCTTGTTCATCTCTTCCAGCACCTTCGCCTCGTGAACGCGGTTCGCGTCTGAGGGCCAGCCCGCCACCGCCGCCGTGTCCCCAAGGAGCTTGCCCCACTCGTCCACCGGCCGATTCGACGTAATGAGCGTGCTGTGCCGTTCGTACCGCCGCATGATCACCTCCAGCATGTCCTCCGCCGCCGTCGCCGGCAGCTTGCGCATCCCGAGGTCGTCGATGATGAGCAGCGGCGCGGCCTCGATGCGCGCG
>JAKANW010000462.1:1032-3912 GCA_021823555.1 Chloroflexota bacterium | reverse complement strand
GGACCAGGCAGGCCTGGCCGCGGCGAAACAAGAGTTTGAAAGTGTAGAGGAAGAAACGATCTCGCTCTACAAGGAGTTCGACAATGGCTACGATCATCCGAAGAACCGATTCTTCCATCTCATTGACCGAGCGCAAGCGCGACCTGCTGGGCGCGGTGTCCTGGCAGGTGCAGGTTCGGTCCAGCGTGTGGCGTCCGCCTACGGATGTGTACGAGACCGAGAATGATTACGTCGTGCGCGTGGAGGTAGCCGGGATGCGCGAAGGGGAGTTCGAAGTCACTCTGGAAGATGGCTTCCTCGTTATCACGGGCAGCCGCCCCGATGTCCAGGAGCGGCGCGCTTACCATCAAATGGAGATTCGCTTCGGTCGGTTTTCCACCGCGGTCGGTTTACCGGGGCGGGTAGATGTTGAAAATTCCCGTGCGGAATATCTCGACGGATTTCTCACCGTCATTCTCCCAAAAGTATCAGAAATTTCATGATTTGAGAGGCACATGGGCGCATCACGTTGGAATTCTGGAGCCAATGATTACGTAAACTGGATGTGGGAGAACGATCCCGCCGCGGCGGAATCGTTCCTGCCCTCCTTGTTTGCACGCAATAAAAAGAAGGAAGAGGGCGAAGCGGCTGCCGACTCTGCCCAGCCTGACGAGCAATCCAAATACCCTGAGGTATTGCCGATCCTGCCGCTGCGCGGCGTGGTGGTTTATCCCTCTACCGCTGTTCCGTTGACAATTGGACAGCCGCGTTCGGTCCGCTTGGTGGACGATGTGACCGCCGGAGAATCCAAGTTGGTGGGCCTGATCGCCGCGCGTGACCCGGAGATGGAACAACCCGGCCCGAAGGACCTCTACACCATCGGCACGGTTGCCACGGTACACCGCCTGTTGCGCGCCCCCGATGGAACCATTCGACTGCTGGTGCAGGGTATAGACCGCTTCCGCGTAGGCGAGTTTCTGCAGGAGGAACCGTATCTCAAGGCTCACATTCAACTCGCGCCCGAGGCGGTGGAAAGCGGCCTCGAATTGGACGCGTTGGCGCGTAACGCCCGCGACCAGTTCCAGCAGATTGTTCAGTTGATTCCCTCCTTCCCGGAGGAATTGGCGCAATCCATTCTTCAAATCGAAGACCCGCTCCAGACGGTGTATACCATCGCCAATTTCCAGCGCATCGACCTGGTGGACGCTCAGCAATTGCTTGAGCTGGATTCGGCCTCGGAGAAACTGCGCAAGTTGCTGTCCTTGCTGGTGCGCGAGACCGAAGTGCTCACCCTCGGCCAGAAGATTCAAAACGAGGCGCGCGGCGAGATCGAAAAGGTTCAGCGCGAATATTTCCTGCGCGAGCAGATGAAGGCCATCCAGAAGGAACTGGGCGAGAAGGATGAGCAGGCCGCTGAGGTCGAAGAGTTCCGCAAGAAGATCGAAACAGCCAAGATGCCCGAAGAGGCCGACAAAATGGCGCGGCGCGAGTTGGACCGCCTGGCGCGTCTGCCCACTGCCGCGGCGGAATATGGTGTGATCCGCACCTATCTCGATTGGCTTGTGTCCCTGCCGTGGAGCCAGCAGACGGAAGATAACCTGGATATTGCCCACGCCCGCCAAGTGCTAAACGCCGACCATTACGGGCTGGAAGACATTAAGGACCGCATCCTGGAATTCCTGGCCATTCGCAAACTGCGTCTTGAACGCAAGGATGAATTTAAAGAAGAGTACGAAGATAAGATTCGCCGCGAGCGCGAGGGGGTAATTCTGTGCTTTGTCGGCCCGCCCGGTGTGGGCAAGACCTCGCTGGGACAGTCCATTGCCCGTGCCATGGGACGCAAGTTCACGCGCATTTCCCTGGGCGGTATGCGTGATGAGGCCGAGATTCGCGGACATCGCCGCACCTATATCGGCGCCATGCCCGGGCGCGTCTTGCAGGCCATCCGCCGCATCGAGAGCCGCAATCCCGTTTTTATGTTGGATGAAATTGACAAGCTGGTTTTCGATTTCCACGGCGACCCGGCCTCGGCCCTGCTTGAAGTGCTTGATCCCGAACAGAATGTGGAGTTCCGCGACAACTACCTCGAAGCCGCCTTCGACCTCTCGCAGGTGATGTTCATCACCACCGCCAACACGCTCGAGACTGTCCCCGGCCCGTTGCGCGACCGCATGGAGGTCATCTTCCTTTCAGGCTACACCGACCGCGAAAAGATCGCCATCGCGCGCGGTTATCTCATCCCGCGCCAGTTGCGCGAGAATGGCCTGCGCCTAAAGGAAGTCAAGTTCACCGACGCCTCTCTGCAAAAGATCATCCGCGAGTACACGCGTGAGGCGGGTGTCCGCAACCTGGAGCGCAAGATCGGCGCGGTGTGCCGCAAGGTGGGCACGCGTATCGCTGAAGGCAAAAAGGGCTTCAAGGAAATCACTCCTAAGGCCGTGGAGGAATTACTTGACCGCCCGATCTTCCTCGGGCCGGACGAAGTGTACCTGCGCACGTCGGTTCCCGGCGTGGTGCCGGGTCTGGCCTGGACCTCCTTCGGCGGCGACATTCTCTACATCGAATCGACCAAGATGCCCGGTAGCAAGGGCTTCCAGATCACTGGCTCGCTTGGCAACGTTATGCAAGAATCGGCGCGGGCCGCCTTTTCCTACGTCCGTTCGCGGACGGAGGAACTGGGCCTTCCGTCGGATTTCTTCGACAAGTCTGATATCCACTTACATGTCCCGGCTGGTGCGACGCCCAAAGATGGTCCCTCCGCGGGCGTGACGATGGCTACCTCGCTCGTGTCGCTTATCTCCGGGCGCAAGGTCAAGCCGCAGGTGGGCATGACCGGTGAGATCACCCTGCGCGGGCAGGTCCTGCCGGTGGGCGGCATCAAAGAAAAAGTCCTGGCCGCGC
>JAKANW010000462.1:0-1022 GCA_021823555.1 Chloroflexota bacterium | reverse complement strand
ACGGTCATCCTTCCGAAGCGCAACGAGCCGGATCTCGAGGATGTTCCCGAAGAAGTCCGCAAGTCCATGAAATTCGTTTTCGCTGAAACGGTGGATGATGTTCTCACTGCCGCGCTCGAACCGGCAAAGGCGAATAAGAAACCGGCGGCGAAAAAATCCAAATCATCGAAGGCAAAGCCAAATGCAAAAAAAAGTAATGCTGGCTGAAGATGACACCACTATGGTGACCCTGCTCAAGACCCTTTTGAAAATGGAAGGGTTCGAGGTCATTCCAGTGGACGCGGATGCAGACGTGGTTCAGGCTGTTCTCAAGGATTGCCCCGATGTTCTTTTAATGGATGTGCATCTTTTCAATCAAAATGGGATAGACATCCTGGAAAAATTGCGCGCCACTCAGGGCATAACACTGCGTATCGTGATGACCTCTGGTTTGGATTTCAAACAGCAATGCCTGGCGCGCGGCGCGGATGCTTTTATTCAAAAACCGTACATGCCGGAAGATTTAATGTCGGCCCTGCGCGGCCTTAATTCCTAATGGTAGCTTCTGCTGTCTTAATTCGAGAATTCCGTTATCCCGAAGATTACTCGCAAGCCGCCGGCTTGTGGCAAAACACGGAAAAAGGGGTGCGATTCAGCCGTTCCGATGTTCCAGCCGAGATCGAGAAAAAGATGAAACATGACCCCGACCTCTTCCTCGTCGCCGAAGTGGACGGAGAACTGGTCGGGACGATTATTGGCGGCTTCGACGGACGGCGCGGTATGGTCTACCATTTAGCGGTGGCCAGGCCGCATCGGCGGCGCGGCGTTGCCGAAAGATTGATGCAGGAGTTGGAGCGCCGCCTGGTTGCCAAGGGCGCCATCCGCGCCTACCTGCTGGTGGCGGCCGATAATCACGAAGCCCGTGCCCTCTACGAAAAACACAACTGGACCTGGCTCGCTTACGACGTAATCTACGCAAAGGACCTGGCATGACCCTGCACTTTGGCATTCTCACCATTTCGGATCGCTCCTCCCGCGGCGAA
>JAKANW010000005.1 GCA_021823555.1 Chloroflexota bacterium | reverse complement strand
CCTCGATCCTGTTGCCGACCTCCCCCAGCCGATTTTCACGCGCCATGAATTCCAGTTCTTTTGCCAATTCGGAGAGGCGCGTCGCGCCGAAGGTGGCCGCGTTGGACTTGACGGAATGCGCCGCGCGGCGGAAGGTTTCCGCATCTCCCGCGATGAGCGCCGGGCGGAGTTGGGCGATCAATGCGGGCGCTTCCTCCAAAAAGGCGCCGACCAGCTCTGTAATGTAATCTGCCCCGACCGATTCTTTCAAGCCATCGAACACGGTCTGATCAATCACAGACTCTGACATGCCTCCTCCTTACGATTAGACCCTAAAGGTTTTTCAGGAAACTTTTAGGGTCTGCTGAATAGTTATCTTATTTTCTCGCTTTGACCTTCCCCAATGCCTCCATCAATTCAGGGACGCGAATGGGCTTGGCAACGTAGTCGTCCATGCCCGCCGCCAGGCACATCTCGCGGTCGCTTTGCATGGCGTTGGCGGTCATGGCAATGATGTGCGGACGGTCCTTCTTCTTCGGCCAGTTGGCAAGGATCTGTCGGGTGGCTTCCAAGCCGTCCATCTCAGGCATTTGCACATCCATCAAAATCACATCGTACGGCTGGCGGGCAACTGATTCGAGCGTCTCTTTCCCGTTGGAGGCGATATCGGCGTGGTAGCCGGATTGCTCCAGGATGCGCAGAGCGACCTTTTGATTGACCAGGTTATCCTCCGCCAGCAGGATGCGCAATGGATGGCGCTTGCCCATCTGCGGGTCGAAGTGAGGTTTCTCTGCGGATGGCTTGATTTTTTCCTCAGGAACCGAAGCGGCAAAAATGTTCACCAGCGCGTCGAAGAGTTGGGAGGGTTTAAGCGGCTTGTGAAGGTGGGCAACAAAGTCCGCCTCCTCGAGGCGGGACTCGCGGCGGCCCAGGGAACTGAGCATTGCCAGAGGCATGGATTTGCCATTCGACATTTTACGGATGGCCCGCGCAAGTTCCACTCCGTCCATTTCGGGCATGTGCATATCGAGAATAGCCAGGTCGAAATGTTCGCCCGCCTTGAGCCACCTCAAGGCCTGCTTTGGGGAGCCGGTCTCACGCGGCGCCATGCCCCACTTTTCTGTCTGTAAATGAAGAATGCGGCGGTTGGTAGCGTTGTCATCCACAATCAGCAGGCGCTTGCCCTGCAAGGTTGCCTGGAGTCCGATAACATCTTTTTGCAACATTCGGCTGGGGACTTTGGCCGGCTCGGCGTGGATCGTAAAGAAAAACGTGGAGCCTTTGCCGGGCACGCCCTCACTCTGGACCTGGATGCGGCCTCCCATCATTTCGGCCAATCGCTGGCTGATGGCAAGTCCCAGGCCGGTGCCGCCATATTTGCGAGTAGTTGAAGAGTCCGCCTGGCTGAACGACTGGAACAGGGTATCCATGCGGTCGTGCACGATACCGATGCCGGTATCGCGCACGCTGAAGAGCAGTTCGTCTTTTTTCCTGCCGCGTTTGACTGTCAGCACGACTTCGCCCTCTTCGGTGAATTTGATCGCGTTGCCCAACAGGTTGATCAGGATCTGGCGCAGACGAGTGACGTCGCCTCGCATGCCGACAGGAATATCGTCTGCGAGGATATAGGCCAGGTCGAGGCCCTTCTCGACGGCGTGGCCAGCCACAAGGTCCAGGGCGGATTCGACGCACTCGCGCAGGTCGAAGGGTTGGTGCTCCAGGTCCATCTTCCCGGCCTCGATCTTGCTGAAGTCCAGGATGTCGTTGATCACGGCCAGCAAGGCGTCGCCAGAGTTGCGGATGGTCTCAGCGTACTCGCGCTGCTCGGGGTTGAGCGGCGTATCCAGCAACAGGCCGCTCATGCCGATGACCGCGTTCATCGGGGTGCGGATCTCGTGACTCATGGTGGCCAGGAAGGCGCTCTTGGCGTGATTGGCTTCTTCTGCTTCAGCCTTGGCCTTGTTCAGTTCCTCTTCGGTGTGCTTGCGTTCCGTGATATCGCGGATGATTTCGATGGCGCCCACAACATTACCCTGCGAATCGTGCAGGGCTGAAGCCGTGGCATACAAAAAGCGCGCTCCGTCTTTCAGGGCTGGCGTATAGGTTTCCCCTGTCAGAATTTCCCCCGCCCGATGGATGTGTACATACTTTTGCTCGATCTCTTCGCGCGGCAGGAGCACCAGATCAATCAGGATCGGGCGGCGCTCGCCATAGAAGGGGATGGCATATTCGTAATTATCCTTGCCGAGCATGGCTTCCGCCGGGACGCTGCTCATCTCCTCGATGGCGCGATTCCAGGCGATCACTTTGCCCTCGCGGTCAATCACCAGGGTGGCGTCCGGCAGGAAATTGATAATATCGGCCAAACGGCGTTGAGTTTCCTGGGCAACCTGTTCCTGGCGATTGATCTCGTCGAAGAGGCGGGCGTTTTGCAGCGCCACGCCTACGTTTGCCGCAATCGTGCCAAGCAAACGCTGATCGTTTTCCGTAAACACGCCTTCCTGCGTGGTGCTTTGCACACTGACCACGCCGATCGCCTCGCCACTGGCGAAAATTGGGACGCCAAGATATGAACGCGCCCGCTTGCCGATGAGGGTCGTGCCCAACTCCCGGCGCTGCCGCTCCATTTCCTGATTGATGAGCAAAGGTTGGCCGCTTTGGATGATCTTGCTGGTAAGGCCCTGGCCTAATTGGATAGGATCGAGCTGTTGTCCATATTGATAAGGAAAGTTGATGATGTTGCTTTCCCTGTCCAATAAAGCGACATAGGCAATATCGGCCTTGAACACGGAGCGGATTTGCTCCCCGACAAGTTCGATGAGCGCGCTCAAATCGAGTTCGCCAGCCATGGCCGTGCTGACCGTGTTGACCGTTGCCAGTTCGGCCGCACGGCGCTGGGTCTCGTCGAAGAGACGGGCGTTTTCAATGGCGATACTCATCGCATTGGCTAGCGTTTGCAAGAGACGCACATCAGAGGCGCTGAAAGCATTCTCCCGGTCAAGGTCCTGGATTGAGATGATGCCCTTTACTTTGTCATCAACCATCAGCGGTACGAACAATGCGGATTTGGGCCATTCCCCAGTGACAAGCGGATTGTTGTATTGAGATGCCAGCTCTACGAAATTCTGGTTAATCAATAAGGAAGTACGGCTGTTAATGACATGCAGTCGGAATCCATAAGGTTCTCGGGGAGAGATGACGCTGCGGTCGCCTTTTTCATAAGAGTAGGGCATGGAGATCAAATCGGTGGCTGGATCATAGATCACAATATCTACGACTTGCACATTGAATACCTCACACACCTTGTCACCAATTAATTCGTAGATGGCTTGCACATCCAGTTTGGATGCAAGCCCCTCTTGCACGCTGTTAATGATAGCAAGTTCCGCATTGCGCTGTTCGGTCTCTTTGAGCAGGCGCTGCGTTTCATCGAACAAACGCGCATTCTCCAGCGCCACGCTCATGCTGTTGGCGAGGGTCTGAAGCAAACGCACGTCCGTTTCGCTAAAGGCGTGCTCCCGCTCCATGTTAGCCAGGGTAATCACTCCGCGCGCTTGATCGCCCACCGCAAGCGGTACGTGAACCGCCGATTTCTCCATCTGCAATCCAGGAACCACGTAACTGCCATATTTTTCCGCCGCCTGCGCTATGTTTTCGTTGATAACCAGTGTCTCGCGGGTGCGGAGAACGTGTGACATAAATCCGCGCTCAGGGAGGGGGAACGGTTCAACTGTGATGCGCTTCCCGTTTTCGTAGGCGTATGGCCAGTGAACAAGATTTGTCTTAGGATCGTAGATGCGGATGGCCAAATCCGTGTTGTGGAAGATATCTCGAATCCTGTCGCCGACAGCGCCGTAGATGCCTTGAATGTTGAGTTCGGCGGCAAGCGCGGCCTGTACACTGTTGATGATAGCGAGTTCGGCGGCGCGGTCTTCGCTCTCTTTGAGCAGGCGCTGAGTCTCGTCAAAGAGGCGCGCGTTTTCGAGGGCAGAGCCTAATGACGCGGCAACGGTGGTCAACAGGCGGATTTCGGGTTCGCCGTAAGCATTCTCGCGTTCGTGGTTTTCGAGGCCGATGGCCCCGAGCACGCGGTCGCCGCTGATGATGGGGACGGAAATGATGGATCGGCTCAAGTCAGTGCCGGGAACCGCCGTGATATTTAGTTTGGCAAAATCGGCAGCGGTGTTAATCACGGAAGGCTGGCGGGTCTTCCGCATCATTTCAAATCGCCCGCCCGGTTGCGGCGGTTGAGATGGAATGGTGAGGCGCTTGCCATGTTCGTAAGCGTAAAGATAATGAATCAGATTGGCTTTTTCTTCGTACCATCCGATGGAGAGGTCGGGCGCATTGAATACTTCGCGCAGTTTGTCGCCAACCAAATCCACTATGGATTGAAAATCCAGTTTGGCCGCTAATCCTTGTTGTATGCTATTGATGAGGGCCAGTTCGGCGTCACGCCGCTGTAATTCGGCGTGCGCCTCGCCAACCTGTTGGCGCAGGATTTCGATTTCATCTTGATGCTGGGAATCGGTTTCATGCTTCATGCACTTCCTCCACCCCGGAGGGAAAATTATGACCCATTTATCGGCATGTTCAAATATCAACCATCGACAATTTTTAGTATAGCACCAAACGAGATCGAGGGTAGCGCCGGGGTAGATTGAATTTGTTGTATCTCCGTACTCCCACCCGGGCAGCAATCGTGCGCGCCAATTTCAAGGGTGCGCTGCGTACCGTCGTTGTCAATAAATAGATTGTCATCGGCCATGTAAGTACAGCCATTGCTGGCGATCCATTCTCCGGCCTGGGGCGCACCTGTCTCAATCGCCTGCAAAGCGGAACATGCTTTGCAGGGAGCGTTAAGCCCATGCAGGATTTCGCAGCGCTTGCGTTGTCTGGGCGCGCCGAACATGTGTATGCAGGGTTATTTTTGTTCCGCCAACCTCCCGAACTCACCCACCGTGTATGTTACAGAAACCGTGTCAATCCCTCATTGAAATGAAGCCATGCTGGTGCTAAACTAATATTAGAAATGTTTTCACAAAAGGATGCCCGCCGTGAATGTAGCCTCTTTCATCCCTCACAAAAGCCGCCCTGAGGAGAAAAGCTGATAGCAAAAGATATTACCCACCCCTTACCCCGAACCTGTCCAATGGAATCCACAGGGAAGTGAGAGGCATTTTGAACCACAATCTCGAAGCGGGGAAAATCAAAATTATCCAGACGCCCGATGCGGTGAAACGGTTGGCTAGTTATTCCAACATGCCTGTCTGGATGGAGGCGTCATTTCATGACCGATCAAACATCCTCTGCCGGGCTGTCGCCACTGGACCAAATCCGACTGGCCGAAGCAGAAATAACACGAAAGATTGTAACAGCGCGCGAAGCATCTGAGCGCGCCATAGCTGAAGCGCGCGCCCAAGCAACTCTCCTCAAAAAACAGGCGCACGAATCCGGGACCCGGGAAGGGCAGATTCGCTATAAGGGGATCGTATCCAAAGCCGAGGAGGAAGCGCGCACAATTGTTGAACACGCACACAACCAGGCAGCCGATCTGGAGCGAAAAGGGCAAGTCCGCATGGAAGGAGCAATCCAGGGGATTCTAAGCATCGTCCTCGGCTTGAAAGGAGGTGGGATAACAGATGAATCTTGAAATGGTTCCTGTTGAGATCGTAGGACTAAAAGCCAATCTACAGGCTGTTATTCACACATTACGACATTTGGGTTGCATGCACATCGAAGAGTTGACCGAAGTGCCCGAAGTCTCAGCGCGCCCGCTTTCACTGGATCGGGATACGCTTCGCCAGCAGGAGGAACTCAGCCTGCTGGTCGCGCGCATTGGAGGGTTGCTGGATGCCCTGGCTGGTGTTCATCAAAAAGCTGTGGTTTCTCCTTCAGGGAATTATCTGTTCGAGGCTCGCGCGGGCGTGGAAGAACTGATGCCTAAAGTAAAGTCACTTACTTCTCAACGCGAGCGGCTCGAATCTGAACTTACATCCCTGCCGCGCTACGAGGCGACATTACGCAAGTTGTTGCCAATCATCCCGTCATCCGTACGCGAACCGGGAAACAGATCGGTGGGTATCCTGGTCAACCGCGAACACATGGACATCCTGGATGCAATCGGCAAACGTGTGTTCGACCTGACCCAGGGACGCGCCGAGGTGGTCGCCAGCGACGTGGATGTCTCCACGCGTGCCATGTTGATCGTCTTCCCCGAGAAATTCACAAACGAGATAGAAGCCCTGTTGGGCCGCGAGGACATTTCGCGTCTGCGCCTGCCCGCCGAATTGGGGGAAGGCTCTCCCGACGTGATCCTGGCGGCTTTGTATCGCCGCATGGCATCCATCCCCGAACAGATCAAAGACATCAACCGCGAACTGGCTGAACTATCCGCGCAATGGTGTGAAAAATTGGCCGTCTGGCGCGCTGCCCTGCAGGATGAGATCGAAACCTCGCGCGTATTGCCTCGCTTTGGAGAAACCGACTTGACCTTTGTACTCGTCGGTTGGGTGCCTGCCAAAGAGATCGGAAGAGTCGAAGCAGCTCTTCGGGAGAACGTTGGCAATGCCGTGTTCATCCAGAAATTGAAAATGACACCCGAAATGAAAAAACGCGCGCCCGTTATTTTACAAAATCCGCGTGTGGCAAAGCCTTTTGAGAGTCTTGTCAAATTGCTTGCCTTGCCGCGCTATGGTCACATTGACCCTACCCGTTTGATGGCGTTCTTCCTGCCCATCTTCTTCGGCATGATCCTCGGCGATGTGGGATATGGCGCCCTGGTGCTGGCGCTCAGTTTGGGATTTTTGCGCCGATTTAAATCAGGAGTACTCCGCGACATTCTCATCGTACTGGCGATGGGAGCGGGTTGGTCCATCTTGTTTGGTTTTTTGTATGGCGAGGCTTTTGGCACGCTGGGTGAATATATTGGGTTGCATGCGTTGTGGTTTGACCGCACCAGTTCAGAACATGTATTGGGACTTCTCATCATGACCGTGGTGGTCGGCACCGTGCATGTCACTTTGGGATTGATCCTGGGCGTATGGGAAGCCATAAAAGACAGAAGCCGCAACCAACTATTGGAGCGCGGCGGGATGCTCGTGGGCTTGATCGGACTCTTTTTCATGGTCGGCGTGCTGACAGATTTCCTGCCTCAGGGATTCATGAATTTTGCCATCGCTATTGTGATCATCGGCGTTGTGTTGTTGAGCACATCGCTTGGTTGCCTGGGCGTCATCATGGGACCCATCGAGTTCATCACTTTGATCGGCAACGTGCTTTCCTATCTGCGTATTGCGGCTATCGGATTGGCCTCGGTCTATCTGGCGAAAGTCGCAAACGAAGTGGCTGGGATCACGGGCAATGTCATCGTGGGCGCGATTCTGGCTATCTTGATCCATGCCCTGAATCTCGTTCTGGGCATGTTCAGTCCCACGATTCATAGTTTACGTCTGCATTATGTGGAATTCTTCCGCAAATTTTATGAGGGCGGCGGGAGGCCATATGAACCGTTTAGGAGTCGAATGTAATTTAATGGGAAGACCCTAAAGGTTTCCGAAAACCTTTAGGATCTATACCTCAAGGAGGCAGAAATGGAAATTGGACTGACTGCAATTGGAACTGGGCTGACCGCGGTCGGCGCGGGACTGGCGATTGGTCTGGCCGCTGTGGGCACAGGCCTAGCCCAGGGACGGATCGGAGCGGCGGGGGCTGGTGTGATCGCCGAGAAACCGGAAGCCCTCGGGACGATGATCCTGCTGATCGCCATCCCTGAAACGATGGTCATTCTGGGCTTCGCGGTGGCGGCCATGTTGTTACTGCTTGGCGGCGAATAAGATGAGTTTGCAGGCCATCCTCGAGAAGATCCGCGCTTCAGGAGATGCGCAGGTTCAAGAGATTGAAAAGAACACACAATCTCAGGTGAAGGCGATCCTGGCACAGGCGCAGATGGAAGCACACCAGATCGAAGAAGATTCATGCACGACCGCAAGCGCTCCAGCCATCGCGGAACGCGCGCGGATTTTCCATCGAGCGCACCTGGAGTCCTTGCGCATCGTCGGCGATGTGAGAGAAGACCTCGTTGATACTGCCATCACCTGTGCACACGAGCGCATCACCTCCATCCGCGCGGATTCGTCCTACCCGTCCGTGTTGTGCAAGCTAACCGAGGAAGCACTGACTGAACTTGCACCAGATGGCAAAGCTCAGCTTCTGGCTGATCCACGCGATATGGCGTTGTTGAAAAGTATTCTCGAAGATTTGAAGTTAGATTTGCCCGTGAGTTACGAATTGAATTGCTGCGGCGGGTTGATCGCCAAAAGCGAGGATGGCCGCGTGGTTGTCATCAACACCTTCGAGTCCCGATTGGAGCGGGCGGCTGCGTTTTTACGCCGCCACTTGGCCGCATTGTTTGAGGAAGAAGAATCTGAGACCCTAAAGGTTTCCCCTCTGCGAGGACTTCGCAAAACCTTTAGGGTTTGAGGATACTCCATGCCTGATTACGATTATGGCAATGCACGCTTGCACGTGATGAAATCAAGACTGCTTCCTCGACGTGAACTGGAATTCCTGGCAGAGACGGGCAGTCTACAGGGATTGATCGCGGCGTTGACCAAAACCGTTTATCAGAAATCGATCGAGGCCGCCCTGACGCGTGCCACCGGTATGCAGTGCATTGACGAGGCCCTGAGAGCGGATCTCGTTAACGCGGTTGGCAAGATACGCGGCTTTTATATGGAAAGCGCAGGAAAGATGATCGCCATCATTCTGCGAACATACGACATCCACAACCTCAAGGCGATCCTGCGTGGTCTTTCGAAAAATGTACCCGCTGGCGATATTCTCACTGTCTTACTGCCGATCGGTGAATTGAACATGAGTACACTGCGTGAATTGGCCCAGTTGAACAACCCGCGCGAGGCGATAGACCTGCTGGCAAGCATGGACCTTTCATTCGCCTGGCCGCTTCTCAACATGCGGGCGGAGGCTCCAGGAGCGGAAACGTTCGAAATGGAACTGGCCCTCGATAAGTGGTATTACGAAGAAGCCCGCCAGACCCTGCGAAGCGAGACAGGCATGGTAGACCCATTGTCTTATGCCCTGGCGCTTGAGGCTGATCTGGCAAATGTGTTGACTGTTTTGCGTTTCGCCCAGAACCCGCACGAGCGCGACTTGCTCCGCGACCGATTTGGCACGGACGAGATTACACATCTGTTTATCGGGCCAGGACGCATCCCTTATGAATTGCTTGCGAACGCTTGCAGGCAGGATACGGTAACTTCCACTGTAGAAACTCTTTCAGGAACTTTCTTCGAGCCAGCGTTGCGGACTGGGTTGGAAGCGTACACTCATTCGAATCGTTTGAGTGATATCGAGAGACAGCTGAAGCATTATCGGCTGCATTGGATGGCGGGACAAATTAAAAAAGACCCGTTGGGCATTGGCGTGGTCCTTGGCTATGTGGCGCTGAAGGTCAATGAAGTCGGCAACATTCGCTGGATCACACAGGGAATCAACCTCGGGCTAAAAGCGGATGCCATTCGCGCGGAATTGGAGACGGTATGAGTATTGCTCTTAAACATTTGCGGCACTCGCGCAGGTTTGTAGCGCGACATTTATGTCGCTCGGCGGCGCAAGGCGACATTGCGAAGCATGTCACGGTACGCCCCTGGTTGCGGCTGGAGGCCTCGCTATGAGTCAACTGTTTGTTGTCACCCGCCCTGCCCTCGTCCCTGGTTTTCAATTAGCTGGGGTGGATGCTCATGGCGTGGACGATGTGGAAACCGCCCAGGAGTTGATCGAGAGATGGATGACTGCTGGCGAAATGGGTCTGCTGGCGATTGATGATGGCTTGCTGGCTCACATGGATGCGGCCTTTTTGAAACGTCTCGCTTCTTCCGAGAATTTGCCATACCTTGCGATTCCAGGCGGACAGCCTCTCGGTCCTGAAGCCTCCCAGAGGCACCGCATCGCTGCGTTGATTCGACGCGCGATTGGATTCCATATCACTTTCAAAGGAGAGGAAGAAAGTGACATGGAGTAATGTGAGTTTTGACCGTCATTGCGAGCCGCCGTCCTGCCTGCACCTGGGGCGCACGCAGGCACAGGTGAGCGGAGCGCAGCGCAGTCGAAGGATGGCGGCGAAGCAATCTCCTCCTCGACGTGGGGATTGCTTCGTCGGGGAGACGCTTCGACTGCGTTCGACGGGAGAGCGCTGTCTCACTCCGCTCAGCGCGAACCCTCCTCGCAATGACGGGATGCAAGGAAAGTAGTGACGAGTGAACAATAACATTGGCAAAATAATCCGCATTGCGGGACCCGTGGTGAGGGCGGTGGGGTTGGAATACGTCCGATTGTATGACGTTGTCCGCGTCGGCGAGATGGGACTCATCGGAGAAGTCATTCGTCTTTCGGAGGGACTCACCACGATCCAGGTCTACGAAGATACATCCGGTATACGCGTTGGAGAGCCGGTTCAAAGTACAGGACTTCCTCTGGTTGTCCAGTTGGGGCCGGGTTTGCTGGGACAGGTTTATGATGGTTTGCAAAGGCCTTTGGAAATTTTGGCTGAAGCAAGTGGTGAGTTTATCCATCGCGGGGTGTACGCGTCGCCGCTGCCCGAAGAGAAACGCTGGCAGTTTACGCCGAAAGTCGCGGTGGGCGATGTTGTTGGGCCAGGCGATATTCTGGGCGTAGTGCCCGAATCGCGGACGATTGAACATCGCATCATGGTTCCTCCTCACCAGCGCGGACGGGTGGTCAGTATCCGCGCGGGTGAGTTTAACGTCAATGAAACGGTAGCCGTTATCGGGTCCGAGAATGAGGCGGGCGGAAATGTGGAGGTCACGCTCGTTCAGCGTTGGCCCGTCCGTCAGCCGCGCCCCTGTCAGACACGTCTTCCGCCGCGCGAACCGCTGCTCACAGGGACGCGCATCATCGACGCGTTCTTCCCTGTCGCAAAAGGCGGTTCGGCGATCATCCCCGGCGGATTCGGGACGGGCAAAACTGTGACCGAGCACAGCCTGGCGCGTTGGGCGGATGCGGACGTGGTGGTCTATGTGGGTTGCGGCGAGCGCGGCAATGAGATGACTGAGGTGCTGGAGGAATTCCCGAAACTGGAAGACCCGCGCACGGGCGCGCCATTGATGGAACGCACCGTGCTGATCGCCAATACGTCGAACATGCCTGTGGCCGCGCGCGAGGCCAGCATTTATACGGGCATCACGATTGCGGAGTATTACCGCGACATGGGCTACGATGTGCTCTTGTTGGCCGATTCCACTTCGCGCTGGGGAGAGGCCTTGCGCGAGATTTCGGGACGCTTGGAAGAGATGCCCGGCGAGGAAGGTTACCCTGCATATCTCGCCGCGCGTCTGGCTGAATTTTATGAACGCTCTGGCAGAGTCATCTGTCTCGGTAATCATGGGAATTCAAATACACAAGGGCGCATGGGTTCTGTCTCGGTGGTTGGAGCAGTGTCTCCTCCCGGCGGCGATTTTTCGGAACCCGTGACCCAAAACTCGATGCGCGTGGCAAGTACCTTCTGGGCGCTGGATTACGATCTCTCGCGCCGCCGCCATTTTCCCGCCATCAATTGGACAAACAGTTATTCGCTATATAACTTCAGCGATTGGTTCGAGCGCGAAGTGGCGCCCGATTGGGACGAGTTATCGCGTGAAGCCATGTCGCTTCTTCAACGTGAAGTTGAATTGCTCGAGATCGTCCAACTGGTCGGCCCCGACGCGCTGGCTGAACCTGAACGAGCCGTGCTTGCCATCGCCCGCATGTTGCGCGAAGATTTCCTCCAGCAGTTGGCTTATGGTGAAGTGGATCGCTACTGTTCGATCCACAAGGCTTACTGGATGCTCAAGGCAATCATGGATTTTCATCATCGCACGCAGGCCGCGCTGGACGCCAAAATTCCCCTGGAACGCGTGACAACATTATCAGTCGTCTCTGACATCGCGCGCATGAAAGAACTCCAGATGGAAACAGCCGAGAAAGAAATCAAGGCTATCATGGATCGCGTGCAATTCAGTTTTGCTGATTTGGGAGTTGACTGAAATGCTCAAGACAATACCTCTTCCCCGCCTGCTGACCACCGAATATCGGACTCTTTCGCAGATCAGAGGCCCGCTGATTTTCGTTGAACGCACTGCGGACGTCGCCTACAACGAGATTGTGGAAGTCATCGGGCCAGATGGTGAAGTGCGGCTGGGACAGGTTATGGAGGTGGATCAGCAGCGCTGCATGGTGCGCATCTTTCTCGGGACCTCGGGCCTGGATCTCGATACGACGCGCGTCCGCTTCACTGGAGATGTAGCCCGCCTCGGCGTCTCGCTCTCGATGCTGGGACGCGTCTTGAACGGCGCTGGTCAGCCCATTGACGGCGGCCCGCCCATCATCCCCGAACGATCGCTCGATATCAACGGCTTGCCGATCAACCCTTCGATGCGAACGCATCCGAGCGAGTTCATCCAGACGGGTGTCTCAGCCATTGACGGACTCAATACGTTGACGCGCGGCCAGAAACTCCCCATCTTCTCTGGCGCGGGATTGCCAGCAAACGAACTGGCCGCGCAGGTTGCGTCGCAGGCGCGCGTGGCCAGTGAGGAAGAAAATCAACGCGCGGCGGGTCGCGGCAGTGAACCGTTCGCGGTGGTCTTCGCCGCCATTGGGATCACACAGCGCGAGACATCCTTCTTTATGGATCAGTTCCGCGCCAGCGACGCCATGAATCGCACCGTGTTGTTTGTCAACCGCGCCGATGATCCGTCCATTGAGCGTCTACTGACTCCGCGCGCCGCTTTGACGGTGGCTGAATTCCTGGCATTCATCCACCATCGTCACGTATTGGCCATCCTGACCGACATGACCAACTACTGCGAGGCTCTGCGCGAAATTGCCGCGGCCAGCGAGGAAGTGCCAGGCAGGCGCGGCTATCCTGGTTACATGTATTCCGATTTGGCGAGTCTGTACGAACGCTCGGGACGCATCCGCGGCAATCCCGGCTCGGTGACGCAATTGGTGATCCTCACCATGCCCGACGACGACATCACGCATCCCATCCCGGATTTAACAGGCTACATTACCGAAGGCCAGATCGTGTTGAGCCGCGACTTGCACCGCAAGGGCATCTACCCACCTATTGACGTTTTACCGTCTCTCTCGCGGCTGATGAACGAGGGCATCGGTACAGGAAAGACACGCGCCGATCATCGCTCCATTGCCGATCAACTCTATGCCCTATACGCCGAAGGCCGCGATCTGCGCCGCTTGGTGGCGATCATTGGCGAAGCGGCGCTATCCGCGGAGGATCGCCGCGTGCTGGATTTTGCCAAACGCTTTGAAGAGACTTTTATCGGGCAGGGAATGATCAACCGCGAGATCGTCGAGACGCTTAATCGCGCCTGGGAGTTGCTGTCTCCCCTGCCTGTTGAATTGCTCAAACGGATTCCGAAGGAGTTCATTGAGCAATATCATAGGACGCGGACGAGCGCGGATAAACGCGGATGAATCGTTCGCATTTCACACCCTCACCCTAACCCTCTCCCGAAGGGAGAGGGGACTCCCTTCCCCCCGCGGGGGAAGGGCTGGGGATGAGGGCGAGGAATAACGATATGAGCAACGTTTCAGTCACCCGCATGGAACTTCTGACTCGCAAGGCGCAAATCGCGCTGGCGAGTCAGGGACGCGACCTGCTTGAGCAAAAGCGCATGGCCTTGATGAAAGAGTTCATGCGCACTGCCGATACCGCGCTGGAACGCTCGGACGCGCTTCAGGTTTCCGCCGCCCATGCCAGCCAGTCCCTTGCGCGGTCGGAGACCATGGCGGGAGCGGAGTCCGTTCGGTCAGCCGCGCTGGCCTCTCGCGGCGGATTCAGGCTCGAGGTCACGACCAGAAGCGTGATGGGTGTGAGAGTCTCGCATATCGAGCAAAAGTCGGCTGCACGTTCGCTATTGGGGAGAGGCTATTCGATTGTCGGCGCTTCGATCAGTATTGATGAAACCGCTTCCGCTTTTGAAAGGGAAGTTGAGGCCATCATCCAACTGGCTGAAACCGAACTGCGTCTTGTGCGATTAGGCGATGAAATCCAGCGTACTTCGAGACGGCTGAACGCGCTCGATCATTTTTTGATCCCGCGTCTCAGAGCAGAACGGGATTTCATCCAGATGGCGCTGGATGAACGCGAACGCGCCGATCACTTTCGGCTCAAACTGGTGAAGCGTTCTTTGGAACGGAAACGAGAAATGGACAAGCCCAGGTAAGGAGGTGGCTTATGTCTACCAACAAAAACAGCGGTCAGCCGCTCATGGATGATATCCATGCTTTTCTGGAGAAGACCCTCATTGAAACATATTTGAAAGGCAAAGGATATTCGCTGGAAGATTTGCAGAAACTGCCAGTAGCAGAGGCCAAGCAGCTCATGAAGGAGGCATCTACATATGCCTCCAGCAAACTTGCGGAAGTGGAATTGAGGGCGCACTTTGTAGAGGAACTTCATAGCACCCATACCGGCGAATGAGGTAAATATGTGGAAAAAGAAAAAGCGCAGACCTCGAACCTTGTACGATGTCAGTCCCAAGGAATTGCAACGGGCAGTGGAAAGGATGTGCCGCGAGTTAAAAATTTCATCTTCGCTCCCAGACCGCTATGATCTCTGCAAAACCTGCGAGCAGGAGCGACAGGATGAAATTGACAAACGGCTCGTCCTCCTTGAAGCCTAGCTGCGAAGAACGCAGTATCTGGCTGAGTCTTTTTCTTCTCTCTGCCGCCACACTGGCCTTCGAGATCAACCTGACGCGCCTGTTCTCGGTGGCGCAGTTCTATCATTTTGCCTTCATGATCGTCAGCATTGCCTTGCTGGGTTTTGGGGCCAGCGGCACAGCCCTGACAATCTTCCCCGCGCTCCAAGGGGGAGAACCAAGGCAGTGTTTGGGCCGGTTGGGATTTGCAACTGGTCTCAGCATCCTCGTTGCCTACCTGTTGACCAATTGGCTTCCATTTGATTCCTTCAGCATCGCATGGGACCCGCGGCAGGTTTGGATTCTCCTCCTGCATTACCTTGCGCTCGCCGCGCCATTCTTCTTCAGCGGCATGGCGCTTGGATTTTTGTTGAACGCCTTCCCTCAATCCGCTGGAACAATCTACGCGGTCAACCTGCTTGGGTCAGCGACAGGTTGTGTGATCGCATTGATTGCCTCTCCTGTTCTCGGTGGAGAGGGGATGGTGACCCTGGGCATTGCGCTGGCTTCATTGGTTGGCATGACATCCATTCTCCGCATGCGTCAGTTTTGGTGTCCTCTCGTTCTTGCATCGGCTGCACTATGCACCTTCTCGCTTTTTGACCTCGGTTGGCGTTTTGTTGGCAATTCTCCTTTCGCTTTCCTTGAGCTCCGCATCTCGCCGTACAAAAGTCTCTCGTATGCCCTGCAATATCCTGGCGCGAACGTGATCCAGCGTCAGTGGAATGCCTTCTCGCGTGTGGACGTGGTACGCAGCGGCGGTATTCATTCCCTGCCTGGACTCAGTTATCGTTATCTGGGACCGCTCCCGCCATTGGATGGTTTGCTGGTGGATGGAGACGACCTCAGCCCAATCCTCCAGTCCGCGACAGACTCTGCCTTCGTCTCTTACCTGCCCAATGCGGTTGCGTTTCATCTCCGACCCCAAGCCTGCTCGCTGATCCTTGAACCGCGCGGCGGCTTCGACATTCTTACTGCGCTGGCGCTGAGTTCAGGGCAGATCACAGCCATCGAGATCAATCCTCTCATTGCCGAAGGTGCAGCGCCTATTTATGATGACCCGCGCGTTCAGGTTTATGTGGAGTCTGATCGTAGTTATCTTCGTCATACGCAATCGAAATATGACGTGATCGTTCTTTCCCTGGCCTCGTCATATCATCCAGTGCGCTCAGGCGCGTACACGCTGGCTGAAGACTATCGTTACACGGTCGAGTCATTTCAGGATGCGCTGGCACATCTAAACTCTGGTGGATTGTTGGTCGCCACCCGTTGGTTGCAGGACCCGCCCAGCGAAGACCTGCGTCTCTTCGCGCTGGCGGTCACGGCATTGGAAAAGGAGGACGCCGATCCACGCTCACAAATCATTGCTTTTCGCGGCTTCAACACAGCGACCATTCTTTTGAAAAACGGATCATTCACCCCCGACGAATTGTCATCCCTTCGCGCCTTCCTCGCCGAGCGCGCCTTCGACCTGACCTACGCCCCCGATATCCGCCTTGAGGAGACCAACCAATACAACATCCTGCCAGAGTCAAAGTACTACCAAACATATCTGAGCTTCCTCAATTCAAATCCTCGCGAAACATTCTACAACGATTATGATTACGATATCCGCCCGCCCACTGACGATCATCCCTTCTTTGGGCATTACTTCAAATGGACACAGGCCTCACAAGTCATCGCCGAATTCGGAAGGGCCTGGCAACCCTTTGGCGGCGCGGGCTATTTTGTCATCGTGGCCTTGCTCGTTCTGGCGATCCTGCTCGCTGTTGCCCTGATTCTTTTGCCGGTCGCGATTTGGAAGCGAACAAATCCAAATGCCGCCTCGCCGTTCCCGCTTCGCAATTTGCTTTACTTTGGCTTGCTCGGTTTCGCTTTTTTGTTCGTGGAAATTCCACTGCTCCAGCGTTTCATCCTTTATCTCGGCCAACCTGCTTATGCCTTCACCATCGTCTTATTTTCTTTACTGTTCTTTTCTGGATTGGGAAGCAGGTGGAGCGACCGCATTCCGCTTCGACTCTCACTGGCGACTCTCGTGGTTTTGATTCTCATCGCGCCTTTGCTGCTTCCCCGCTTCTTCGCCTGGACCTTGGGCTTGCCTCTGACCATCCGGCTTGGCCTGACCGCCCTCCTCCTTTCTCCGCTTGGCTTGTTGATGGGTATCCCGTTCCCGGCGGGGATTCGCTTGATGAAACGGGAGCAGGCCAAAAGTCCAGAAGATGAAGCGCAGGATGGCGGTATCCCGTGGGTCTGGGCAGTGAACGGCGCGGCGTCTGTTGTCGCGTCCATTCTATCGGCCTTGCTGGCATTGACGTTCGGCTTTAGTTGGGTGCTCAGGCTGGGCGCGCTTTGTTATGCGGGTGCATGGCTCACGGCGTGGGTGTTGGCTCGACCGCGTGCTTTTCGACGCCAGATCCAGTAAATGGTACAAACACCACACCACCAAGATTGTACGCTTTCAATTCCCCATCCACTTTGACAAACTTCCACAGGCTCTGATACCAACCCGGCGGCCCGATGGGAATTACCAGCCGTCCGCCCTCGGCCAATTGTTCGACCAGCGGGGCAGGAACGTGATCGGGCGCGGCGGTGACGACGATGGCATCGAATGGAGCATATTCCGGCCAGCCGTAGTAGCCATCTCCCTGTTTAGCGTGAACTTTGTTGTAGCCCAATTCTTTCAAACGCGCCGCGGCGCTTTCGGCCAACTCAGGAACGATCTCAATGGTGTAAACGTCCACGTAACCCAATTCGGCCAGGATGGCCGCCTGATAGCCCGAGCCGGAGCCAATCTCCAGCACCTTCTCGCCGGGTTGGAGTTCCAGCGACTCGGTCATCCAGGCGACAACGTACGGTTGTGAGATGGTCTGGCCATATCCGATGGGGAGGGCATGATCTTCATAGGCCTGACCCAGATAATCAGGCGGGACGAATTTATGGCGAGGTACGCTGCGCATCGCCCGAAGCACATCCTCATTTTTAATGCCAGCTCCTGCGATGTCATTCTTTACAAGCTCGAGCCGCGCCTGGGCAAAGGCATCCTCCTCAACCGAGGGTGCGGTTGGAGTCTGGTTCTGGCCACAACCTGCCAATAAGATTATCGTCAATGCGAAGAAACACAATTTGCCTTGCAGATTTGTCTTGCTCAT
>JAKANW010000461.1 GCA_021823555.1 Chloroflexota bacterium | reverse complement strand
CGAAAACTATTGAACTGCGGGCGGTCCGCTCCGGAGAACGGAGCGGACCAATTGCAATCAGGGCTTAGACAGCCTTGGCTTCGTGCATTTCCTTGATTTTGTCGGATGAATATCCAAGTTCGGCGAGGATCTGGTCGGTGTGTTCACCCAGCAGCGGCGAAGGCTTGATCTCCACCTTCAGATCCGAGAACTTAACCGGGCTGCCCACTGTGAGGTACTTGCCGAGTTTCGGATGCGGAACCTCCACAATAGAGCCGCTCTTGCGCAGAGACTCATCTTCGGCGATCTCCTTCATCGACAGAACCGGAGCGCAGGGAATGTCGTACTTGCGCAGGATGTCGACGGCCTCGTACTTCGTCTTATCGGCAAGCCAGCTCTCGATGGTGGCGAAGATATCGAAAATCTTGTCCTGGCGCGCCTGCGCGGTGGTGTAGGCTGGATCGTTTATCCACTCTTCCTTGCCAATCGCACGGCAGATCGGCTCCCAAGCATGGCCTTGGATGGTGAAGTAGATATAGGCGTTCGGGTCTGTTTCCCAGCCCTTGCACTTCAGCACCCAGCCTGGCTGCCCGCCACCGCCCGCATTGCCGCCGCGAGGCACAACATCCGTGAACGTGCCGTGCGGGTACTGCGGATATTCTTCAAGATAACCCAACGCGTCGAGGCGCTGTTGGTCGCGCAGCTTCACGCGGCAGAGGTTCAGTACGGCGTCCTGCATTGACACGGCAACCTTCTGACCCTTGCCAGTCTTGGCCTTCTGCATCAACGCGGTGAGAATGCCGATGGCGAGGTGCATGCCGGTGTTGCTGTCGCCGAGGGCGGCGCCGGACACAGTCGGCGGGCCATCCCAGAAACCGGTGGTGGACGCGGCGCCGCCAGCGCATTGTGCGACGTTCTCGTACACCTTGAGATCTTCGTAGTGATGGCCGTCGGAGAAGCCCTTTACCGAGGCCATGATCATGCCGGGGTTCAGCTCTTGGATGCGTGCCCAGCTAAAGCCCATGCGGTCCAGCGCGCCGGGGCCAAAATTCTCAACCAGCACATCCGATTCCTTGATCAGCTTGGCGAGAACTTCCTTGCCCTCCGCTGTTTTGGTGTCCAGCGTCAGGGAGCGCTTGTTGGAGTTCAGCATGGTGAAATAGAGCGCATCAGCATCCTTGATGTGGCGCAGCTGGGTGCGGGTCACGTCGCCAGAGCCTGGACGCTCGACCTTGATGACGTCAGCGCCATACCAGGCCAGGAGCTGCGTGCAGGCGGGGCCAGCCTGCACGTGCGTGAAATCGATAATCTTTACCCCTTCGAGTGGTTTACTCATTAACCTTCTCCCTTTGTCGTGTCAGGCGTTGTTAGCCCCGTGCTGGCCGGAGGCTTCCTCAAGTGCCCTCAAGCGCCGGCGCAAATCGCGCTCTTCGCTCCAGCGGGCTGTCTCATCCCGGACGATGGCGACGATTTGCGTTACCTTGTCCGCTGATTTCAGCAGCGTGACGGTAAAGGCAATCGAGAGTGTGCGTCCGTCTTTGTGAAGTGCGGGTACTTTCAGCAGCGCGGTGCCGTAGCGCGTTACGCCGCTGGCCATCGTTGCGTCGTAACCGGTCCAATGCCGTTGCCGCTGGCGTTCTGGAATGATTATATCCAGACTTTCGCCGAGGGCTTCATCCTGTGAGAAGCCGAAAATGCGCGAAGCGGCCGCATTCCATAGAGTGATCTTGCCTTGAGGGTCCGACGCGATAATCGCATCACCGGCGTTGTCGACGAGTTGCCGGTAATCTATTGAATCCTGCACTTTTTCATTCTCGCCCGTTACGTTTCTCGCACAGCCAAACATGGCTACCCCAGAATTCACTTGGAACGGCAGCCGTTTCGAGCGAATCCAGAAGTCAGCACAACACCCAAGGCCCGATAAGATCGCGGCCCATAGCACATTGGCATTTGGTATGCCAATAATCAGCATACCATCCGCTGATGTCAAGGGAATGGTCGGTGTCCTCGGTGCATGATCTTGCGGGTGGCGAGCATGGTACCCTAAGTCCGGCCCCAAGGTTCGTTTGCGGAGTGGGGATCGTTCTGGCGGCCGCGGGAGGGCAAGAAAGTTGGGCTTTCGGGAGGGCGCGAGGCACCTGTCGAAGTTCGGCGATGGACCTGCCGGCTGACCGAAAACCTGCCCTGGTCGATGCGCAATGGTGCATCTAGATCATTTTGTGCTATAGAGGCCGTCGCAACTTGGTATTGTTTTCTAAACCACTTAGAGTCATTAAGCCGCAACCATTATGCCGGGAACTCGCTAATCCATGACCACCCAATGGGATACCAGCCGCGCCGCTGGCATCATCTCCAAGTATCTGCCCCTCGAAGGCCCGATGCTTCCGATTCTTCACGCTTTGCAGGAGGAGTTCGGCTTTCTGAGCGACGAGGCGATTCGCCTGGTGGCGCAAACCCTCAATGTCAGCCGCGCTGAGGTTTATGGAGTCGTGTCATTCTATCACGATTTCCGTCAGGAGCCGCCTGGACGGCATGTGTTGAAGATCTGCCGTGCCGAGGCGTGTCAGTCCATGGGTAGCGAAGCCAACGCACAGAAGTTGTTGGAGACGCTCGGCCTCGATTGGGGTGATACCACGCCAGATGGGCGCCTTACCGTTGAACCCGTGTATTGTCTTGGCCTTTGTGCCTGCGCGCCTAGTGCTATGCTGGACGATGAGCTGCACGCGCGGTTGGACGCGCAAGGGCTGCAAGCACTCGCGGGGGAGGTTATCTGATGCGCATTTTTGTACCTCGCGACAGTGTTAGCGTAGCGCTGGGCAGTGACAAGCTGGCTGCCGCAATCACAGCGGAAGCCAGTCGACGCGGCGCCAATGTTAGCGTTGTGCGCAATGGCTCGCGCGGAATGTTCTGGCTGGAGCCGTTAGTTGAAGTGGAGACCGATGAGGGGCGGGTAGGCTTTGGGCCGATGACCCTCGCGGATGTGCCGGCGCTGTTTTCGGGCGACCTTAAGGGGCATCCAAAGTCAGTTGGTCTAGTTGAGGAGATCCCCTTCTTTGCCAAGCAACAGCGTCTGACCTTTGCGCGTTGCGGCGTCACCGACCCGGTGAGCTTGACTGATTACACGAGCCATGGCGGCTTCAAGGGGCTGGAGAAAGCCCGCGCCATGACCCCGGCTGCCATCTGCGCCGAGGTTAAAGACTCCGGCCTTCGCGGCCGAGGCGGTGCAGGTTTTCCCACAGGCATCAAGTGGGAGACCGTACGCAATGCCCAGGCTCCACAGAAATATATTGTCTGTAATGCCGATGAGGGCGATTCTGGCACATTTGCCGACCGTCTAATCATTGAGGCGGATCCGTTCTGTTTGGTCGAAGGTATGGCCATCGCGGGGCTCGCCGTTGGCGCCACCCGCGGTTATGTCTATCTCCGGTCGGAATATCCGTTGGCAATCAGCATCCTGCGCGAAGCCATCGCCATCGCCACTGATGCCGGGCTGCTGCCGGATTTCACGCTGGAGGTGCGTGAGGGGGCGGGCGCTTATGTTTGCGGCGAGGAAACCGCCCTTCTGGACAGCTTGGAAGGCAAGCGCGGCATGGTGCGGGCCAAGCCCCCGATCCCGGCGCTGCGCGGGCTATTCGGTCAGCCGACGGTCATCAACAACGTGCTATCCTTGGCTGCCGTGCCTTATATCCTTGCTGAAGGTGGGGCGGCCTATGCCGCCTATGGTATGGGGCGCTCGCGTGGCACTATGCCCGTGCAGTTGGCCGGCAATATCAAGCACGGTGGGCTTTTTGAAATTGCTTTCGGCATCACGCTAGGCGAGCTAATCAACGACATAGGGGGCGGTACAGCCTCGGGCCGTCCCGTAAGGGCCGTGCAGGCCGGCGGACCTCTTGGCGCGTATTTCTCGCCTGCGCAGTTCGATACCCCTTACGATTACGAGGCGT
>JAKANW010000460.1 GCA_021823555.1 Chloroflexota bacterium | reverse complement strand
GGGAAATTACAGCTGGACTGGCGCAGCGCGTTTTCACCCATGCACGAACATTGTGCGTTCTTCTGATCGAGAGTGAGGTTGTCGCGTTGATCCTTGGGGAGATTCCAACACGCGTCCGCGGCCACATCCGAACCTGCACCGCTGATGCCCACAAAAGCCTGGAAGGCCCAGCGCATGGAGGCGGGCATTGTCTCCACATCCGGGAGCTGCACCAGCGCGCCGCTCAACACCATTTGCGGAATGATGAATAGAATCAACAAAAGCGGTGCGGAATTGGCATTGGGCGCTAGAGCCGAGCAGAATAGCCCGACCATGGTGCCAGACACGATCAACAGAAATTCTGTGATGAAGAAGAAGACCAGTTCCTCCGCACCGCCGGGCATCTTAAATGCCATGTAACGAATGACCGTGAAACAGATGGCTTGGTAAACGGCCAAGGCAATGGCGATCCAAACTTTGGAGAAAATGTAGGACGATAGCTGCAGATTGACGCGCCGCTCCCGTTTGTAAACTTCCCGTTCCTTGACCAGCTCACGCATCATGGCTAGGCCGCCCACCAGCACGGACGTGTTGGTGATGGAGATCAGCGTGACCACCATCTGGTTGAAATTGCCATCCACGAACCCGACCGGGTCGCGTCCCACGCCGGCCGCCAGGACGAAATCGAGCGAGGCCATCAACGGCGCGATCAGTAACAGCAAGGCCAGGCTGAATTTGTCCCGGCTCATGATGGTCAGGTTGCGCTGGGAGAGGATGATGAACTGACGCAGGGCTGAGGCAGATTTCCCTGCCGCGGGGCGGGGCGCGGTTGCGGCCGCGCCGGCCGCTTTCTTTTTGGACGGGTCCCGGCCTGCCAGCGGTTCGGCAACGTACTTTTGGTAGGCGCGGTCCTTCTTGTAGCGGTCGGCCCAATCCTGCCCGCTGCCCAGGTCGTCGCGGTCGAGCAGGGTGTAGATGTGATCGAATTCCATTGGGCTGGAGCGACGGTCGCGCTCACTGCGGAATTGGTCGAAGTAGGCCAGCGCTTCCTCCGGCGGGCCAAACCAAGCCAGGTATCCGCCGCGGGCGAGGAACACCACCTTGTCGGCCAGCATGACATTTTTTGTGGCGTGAGTGACCATCAAAATCGTCCGGCCCTGGTCAGCCAGGCGGCGCATCAGGTGCATCAACTCAGTTTCCATGCCAGGGTCAAGCCCGGAGGTAGGTTCATCCAGGAAAAAGAGACCAGGCTTGGTGAGCAATTCCACACCAATGGAAACGCGTTTCTGCTGTCCGCCGCTCAACTGGCTGATCTGCGTATCCTTGCGATGGGCCAGGTCGAGTTCTTCCATTACTTCCTCGATGCGCTGGCGGCGTTCCTCTTTGGTGACATCGGTGGGCATCCGCAAACGGGCGGCGTAATCCAGCGCCTGGAACACGGTCAATTCCATGTGGATGATATCCTTTTGCGGGACATACCCGATCATGGAACGGATGGCATTGAACTCTTTGTAAACGTCAATGCTGCCATTGACGATGACATGGCCCTGCGAGGCAGGACGGTACCCGGCAATGGCATCCACCAGCGTAGTTTTGCCGCCGCCGCTCTGCCCCACAACCACAATAAATTCCTGCGGCTGGAAGGACAGTGAAATATCCTGCAAAAGATTCAACTTGCGGTTGACCCGCTTGTTCACCCCGAAGACATCCACGCGCACACCGCCCACCGACTGGTCGGACTGGGCGAATTCGTGCTCGTCCACCAGAAAACGGTACGGGCCAATCTGAATGGCGTCGCCGGGATGCACCCACACT
Source organism: Chloroflexota bacterium (assembly GCA_021823555.1). The sequence continues at coordinate 2,138 of JAKANW010000460.1, read as the reverse complement.
TCCCCGCTGATGCTCTGGCCGTTGACGAAGGTCCCATTGCTGCTGCGCAGGTCGCGCAAACGGTAGCGCTGGCCGATCTTCTCGACCTCGGCATGATACTTCGACACTATCGGCGCGGCGAGAACAATGTCGTTGTCTGGGTGACGGCCAATGCGCATCAACTTATTGTCAGCAAAGCGGATGATCTGGCGTCCGCCCAAACCGCCTTCCTCCATCGGTTCGAGGTAATCCAAGGCGACGATCTCACCGGGAGCGTAGCCGCCTACGCGAATCTTGGCGCCGGGCGTCAGCCGCGTCGGGGCCATCACAGGCTGGCCGTTCAGAAGCAAAGTATTGCTAATATTCGAAGATGGGATCAAAAAATAATCGTCGCCGCGTTTTTCCAATTCGGCGTGATAGCGTGAAACGAAGCGATTGTTCAAAACGATGTCGTTATCTTCCTGGCGGCCAATGCGAACGCGCGCCGCGGTCAGGGTGAAGATGCGCGGCTCCTGGCCCGGTTCGTTGATCACCAATTGTGGCGGGGGCGCGGCCACCGGCTTGGACATGGCTTCCTTGTCCATCATCACGGTCGCGTTCATGGGCGCGTTGTTTTCCATCACAGTGGCATCGGGAGAAACCGCCCTGGCAACGGTCGCGTCTGGATCAGGGACCTTCGCGGCGGTCTCCTTCAGCGCGGAGACCGGCTGGACGACCGTCGCAGCCGACTCCTGCGCGGCGGCCACCACCACCCGCGCCTCCGACTCCGCCCCGAAGGCAATCACATCTCCATTTGAGAGCGGCCGAGGTGAGAGGATGCGCTCACTATTCACAAAGGTTCCATTATGACTGCCCAGGTCCTCGATCACATATCCCTGCGCGCCTTTTGAAATGCGCGCGTGGTTGCGCGACACGCTGGGCAGGTTGAAGACCACGTCCGCCGGCGCGATCCGGCCAAACGTCAGCGGCAGACGCGAAAGCTCGATCTTTTCGCCTGTGCGCGGACCGCGGGTAACCAATAAATAATCCTGTTCTTGACTCACAGCAGCCTCCACGAAGCACTAAGATTGAATCGCTCACATTGATAACAGACGTTAATTCATATCCCGGTCCCGCAAGCGGAACAGGATGTGACGCACATTGAAAATGGTCGCCAACACCAGGAACAACTGGTACAGCCGGTTTTCCGCAACCGCGCCCAGGGCGGCCGCGTAGGAGAGCGGTTCGCCCGCGGCATAACGCAGCACGTCCACGAACACCATGCACAGCAGGGTGACGATCAGAATGCGGCCGGCAAAACGGCTGATCACCGAGGCGGTGAAGATCCACTTGTCCACGGTCGAGCCCAAACTGACGATGGGCCGGCTCAGGATTGTCTCGGTGCGGGCCATCACATCGTTGAGCGACTTTCCCAAATTTTCCAATTGCAGGAACATGCCGTCCCCGGCGTTGTCGTGCAGACGGCGGCGCCATTTGAGCTTGATCAATTCGGCGCGATCCTTCATGTATTTCAGATATTCGTCGAAGCGGTTGAGCTGGTTATCCAGCCGCAGGACGATGGAGTCGTACAGCAGTGTGGCGCGGATCATGCGCAACATGTGCAGGTTCATCATCACGTTATATTTTTGGGCGATGCGCATCAGCACCAGCCACTGCTTGGCGGAGGTGCGTTCCCAATATTGCGTGTACTCCGGCGGCGTATTGAAAGTGTGCAGCACACGCATGTATTCGCTCTGGATTTCCTTCAGCATGACGGGCACATCCACCGGCGGCAACGGTCCCATCAAACTGACGGCGGCGCGCGCCATGGCTTCCACATCTTGGTTTTGCATACCCAGCACCATCTGTTCCAACGCGATCAGTTGCTGGTTATTGAAACTGCCGCAACTCCCAAAATCCACGAAGGTCACTTCGCTGTTGGCGCGCACCAAAATGTTGGCAGGATGCGGATCGGCATGGAAAAAGACGTGCTCGTCACAGCTCCAGAAATTGGCCCACAAGATGCGCCGCGCCACCTGGCCCGGATCGATGTTCATCCGGCGCAGCAAGGACAGCCCGGCCGGGTCTTTGTGCTCGACAATCGAAATGACCTCCCACAGCCACAAGCCCGACACAAATTCCTGGACGAGAACCTCACTCCCAGAATATTCAAAATAAAC
>JAKANW010000459.1 GCA_021823555.1 Chloroflexota bacterium | reverse complement strand
TCTAGTGCATTTTCGCAGCTGCGGGCATCCTGCCCCACCATCGCGATCCTGGGCAATCACGATCACAGGATCAATGCAGGCTGGATAGAACAATCTATTTCGGAAGCTGGAGTCTCAGTCCTACGTAACTCGATCATGACCCTCAGGCGCGGCAATTCTGAATTACACATTGCCGGGCTGGATGATGTGAGCCAGGGAATGGGGCGACTCGACGTCCTGATGGAGGTGCTTCCAGAAAACGGCGCCGTCATTCTGCTGGTTCATGAACCAGATTTTGCAGATATCAGCGTCGCTACGGGACGTTTCGATTTGCAGCTCTCCGGTCATTCGCACGGCGGACAGATCGTGCTTCCTTTGATCGGGTCACCTGTGCTTCCACTGTTGGGACGAAAATATCCAAGCGGCCTTTACAATATCGGTGATATGTTACTTTATACAAATCGGGGAGTTGGCGTCACGACGATTAACGCGCGTTTCAATTGCCGGCCGGAGATCACTGTTTTTACGCTTGAAACAGCATGACTTCAAGGCTGGGGATCGAGGCCAAACCTCGGCTAAAATACCATCCGTTCAAATGATTAATCCCTTGTCCAGCACGCTTCGATTTTTGAGCATCATCACCATCATCGGGGCCATGCTCGCGCTGGCGATGATCTCGGGCAGGGCCTTCATGGCAGGGCTGCCGACCGCCACGGTCACTGCCACTGCAACGGAGCAGGTGACGGTCGCCACGTCCAGTCTGCCGACCAACACTCCCTTCCAACCGGATACGCCCACGCCGGTTCCATCACCAACGATTGTTCCAACCATCTCTGTTATCGAGCAGATGATTGACCGGGGAGAATTGTCGTTCAGTGGGTCGCTGCCGATTGAAAAGCAGATCGAGTTATACCAGGTTTCCCTGCGCTTCATCGCACTGACCCCGCACGACAGCCTGGTCGTGACGCGGCAGATCAATGGCACAGACTATGGCGACGCGGGCAACACCTGCGGGCCGCTGGCGGTTGCCATTATGCAGACCGCGGGATTGCTTGATTCCAGCGTGATCCCACACGACTTCTGGCTGCTCAACCCGGACGTCACAGAGGACCGCGCCATCCTAAACAGAACTTTTCCTTCCGACCGTTACCTCGACATGCGCTCAAAGATCCGTCTCAACCGCTTCGACTGGCGGACCTTCCCGCTCCAACCGGGGGATTTCCTCTATATCTACGCCGGGAGCGGCGGCAACTTCGAGCACATGTTGGTGGTCAACCGCGTGGATCAAGACGGGCGCGCCTACTCGGTGACCAATTACCGCACGCCGAATGGCTATCTGATCAGCGAGTTGCTGCTCTACGATCCCAACAACCCGGGCGTGGGGATCTTCCATACCTGGACACAGGAACCGGAGGCCATTCTCGGCTCGACAGGCTTTGGCGGATTCGAGATATGGCGGTTGCGCAGTTTGCAGTAAAATCTAGCTGTTTGTCAAAGGAAGAATTAGCCAGTGCAATACAATTGTTCACGAGGAGGTCCCAATGGATTTACAACTCAAAGGCAAGCGCGCCCTGGTCACCGGCGCCTCGCGCGGACTGGGCTATGCTACCGCTTTGGCACTGGCCAGGGAGGGCTGCCGCGTCGTCGTCAACAGCCGCGACGAAGCCAAGGTCAAAGCCGCGGCGGAGCAGATCAGCCGGGAAACAGGCACGCAGGTCATCGGCCTGGCAGGAGATGTCAGTCTGGTGGATGTGCCAGCCAGGTTGATCCAACAAACTGCGGAGGCCCTGGGTGGACTGGATATCCTCATTACCAATGCAGGTGGGCCGCCACCCGGCTCGATTGATTCCCTCGATGAGGCCGCCTGGCAGAAGGGCGTGGACCTGTCCCTGATGGCGCACGTACGCCTGATCCGCGCCGCGCTGCCCTATCTGCGGAAGTCGTCCGCGGCCAGCATCCTGACGGTCACATCCTATACGGTCAAACAGCCGCTCGATAATTTACTTTTATCGAACAGTGTCCGCCTTGCGACAATAGGGCTAACCAAGTCACTGGCGCTGGAATTGGGCAAGGAAGGCATCCGGGTCAACTCGATCCTGCCGGGGTGGACCGAAACGGAACGTGTCACAGAGTTGATAAAGGACCGGGCAACGCGGAACCAGACCTCGGTCGAGGAAGAGACGCGCAAACAGGCCAAAGAGAGTTCGCTAGGCAGGCTGGGACGTCCCGAAGAGTTCGGCAACGCAGCGGCTTTCCTTGTCTCGCCGGCAGCCTCGTTCATCACAGGTACCATGTTGAACGTGGACGGCGGCATATACAAAGCTACGATATAATCGTCTCTCATTTTGAAAAAACTTTCCTTCCTCACGCGCACCTCGCTGCTGCTGAGTTTCTTCTTCGCGGCCGATAAGATCCTGGCGTTTGTCAAGTCCCTCCTGTTCAACAAGATCGTCGGGTTGGAAGGGATGGGCATCTTCGGCGCGGCCAACAACATCCCCGATTACCTTTCGGCCCTGCTTTCCGGCGGGGCGCTGGGCATGGCTTTTATCCCGGTGCTGACCGAATATCTCGACCAGCAGGGACGCCGCGAGGCCTGGGACCTGTTTTCCAGGATCATCAACCTGGCCTTCGTCATCACCGGCGCAGCATCTGTGATCATCATCCTGTTGGCGGGACCGCTGGTGCGCTATGCCATTGCTCCCGGATTCGCTCCCGATAAGCAGGCCATCACGGCCGGACTGATGCGCCTCGACCTGGTTGCCATCCTGATCTTTTCGATCAGCGGGCTGGTGATGGCCAGCCTGCAAGCCAACCAGCATTTTCTCCTGCCAGCGTTGGCTCCTCTCCTATATAATCTGGGACAAATTTTCGGCGTCACGATCCTCAGCCCCAGCAGCGGACTCCACCTTGGGCCGCTTCAACTTCCGGCCTTTGGGCTGGGTCTGTACGGGATGGTGTATGGCGTGATCCTGGGCGCGCTGCTGCATCTGCTGATCCAAGTGCCTGGCTTGATCCGCTACCAATTCCATTGGACGCCGGTGCTGGAATTGAAAAGCGCCGGTGTGCGGCGGGTATTGATTCTGCTGGGGCCGCGCGTGCTGACAATGGCTTGCATCCAGGCATATTTTGTGGCCCGCGACAACCTGGCTTCGCGCTTCGACACCGTGGGGGTGGGCGCGCTTAACCTGGGCTGGACCATCGAGCAGGTGCCGGAGACCATCATCGGTACGGCCATCGCAGTAGCGCTCCTGCCCTCGCTGTCCGAGTTCATCAATCGCGGCCAGGTAGCCGACTTCACCAAAACAGTCAACCGCGCCCTGCAAGTCATGCTGGCCCTGTGCCTGCCAGCCGCCGTTCTGCTGGCAATGACGATCCGCCCATTGGCGCAGAGTTTCTTTGGCTACGACGCCGCCCGCATGGACCTGCTGACCGCCTGCACCTGGGCCTTCCTGTTTGGGCTGGTGGGCGATACCTGGTTGGAAATCGCAGTGCGCTCGTTCTATGCCAACCAGGACACGCGCACGCCTTTGATCGCCGCTTTTCTCCAGGTAGTGATGTTCGTCATACTCTCGCTGATCTTCTCACCGATCATCGGACTGGCGGGGATTCCCTTGTCCGCTGCGCTGACTTTCACCACACAAGCCATTGTGCTGCTCACCCTGCTGAACCGCCGTTTCCCAGGCTTGCTGCAAATGGGGAATACCGCCTTGCGAGCCATCGTCTCTGCGGCGCTGGCAGGCCTGGCCACATTAGCCGTCCTGGAATTTCTACCTCTCTCCAGTGTACCCAGGACGCTCGCCGCGCTCGCGACCGGTGGGTTGGCTGCCGTGCCCCTCATCTGGCGCGAGGTGCGCCTGTTATTCAATCTCTAGACCTGCGGTATAATCTCGCCCATGTCCGAAAGCCTTGAAGATACCCAACCAACCAAAATAAAAAAGTCCTCCCGCTTGTGGGC
>JAKANW010000458.1 GCA_021823555.1 Chloroflexota bacterium | reverse complement strand
CGATCACGGGCGAAATTCTGGCGATGGTCGGCAGCGCCGACTACAACAACGACGCCATCGACGGGCGCGTCAACGTCGCCATCTCGCTCCGGCAGCCCGGCAGCACCATGAAGCCGCTGACCTATTCGGCGGCGATGGAGCAGGGCATGACGCCCGATCAGATTTCTGTATTGAACACCGGACGTAAGCGGAGGAAATAGTGTTGTCTCTTTCGGTGGTGTACGGTTTGATCTCCGCACTCACGTGGGGCGCGGGGGACTTCAACGGCGGCATGGCGGCGAAGCGCTCCAATCCGTATGGTGTGGTGATGATCGCGCACGTGATCAGTTTGGGATTGCTGGTCGTGCTGGCGCTGGCGATTGGCGATCCGCTGCCGCACGGAACGGATTGGCTGTGGGGCGGGGCGGCTGGGATCTGCGGTGCGGTGGGATTGGTTCTGCTGTACGTGTCGCTCGCTTCGGGCACGATGAGCGTGGCGGCTCCCATCTCCGCTTTGGTGGCGGCGGCCTTGCCCGTGCTGGTCGGCTTCTTCATGGATGGGAGCGTGGGTCTGCTGACGTTCATTGGGTTTGCGCTGGCGCTCGTGGATGTGTGGCTCGTCTCTGGCGGCGCAGGAATGGGATTCGATCTCAAGGCGTTCTTAATGCCTGTTATTGCCGGTGTGAATTTTGGCGCATTTTTCGTCTTTATCCATTTCTCCAGCAGTGTCTCCACCTTGTGGCCGCTCGTGGCCGTCAGAGTTGTTTCGGTCACGAGTTTATTTTTGTTTTCGCTTGTCACGCGCCAAAAGTGGATTCCCGCCCGCGAGAGTTGGGTTCCGATTTTGCTGAGCAGTGTCCTCGATACGGCGGGTAACGCTTTTTATATTCTCTCTGCCCAAACCGGCCGTATGGACGTGGCCGCCGTGCTCGGCTCGCTCTACCCCGGCTCGACCGTCCTGCTGGAGTGGTTCCTCTTGAAGGAACGCGTCTCCCGCTGGCAGATGGTTGGAATTCTGGCGGCGTTGGCCGCGATTGTGATGATAACGGTGTAAATTCAAGTCAAAGGTTGAAGGTCAAAAGTCTTAAGTCATTCGACCTTCGACAGAATTGAGGAACGATGATTAAAGCAGACAAAATAGTCACCACCACCTGCTCCTACTGCGGGGTTGGTTGCACCTTACAACTGCATGTCAAAGATGACTTCATCTTCAAAGTCACCTCGCCGTTTGACTCACCGGTCAATCACGGCAACCTGTGCGTGAAGGGACGCTTCGGCTACGACTACGTCTACCACCCGAAACGCGTCACCACGCCGTTGATCCGCAAGACGCCGCAGAAGGCGGGGGAACGCACACAGGCCTTCGACCTGTCCGAGTGGCGCGAAGTGACCTGGGATGAAGCGCTCGACTACGTCGCCGACCGCCTCGTGGAAATTTATTGTCGCGATGGCTCGGACGCCATGGCGGTCTACTGCTGTGCCAAGGCCACCAACGAAGACAACTATCTCCTGCAAAAAATGTACCGCGCTTTGTTCCGCACCAACAACGTAGATCACTGCACGCGCCTGTGTCACGCCGGGTCGGTGGTGGCGCTGCAACAGGCAATCGGTTCCTCGGCCATGAGCAACACCGCCTCGCAGGTGATTCGGAACGACGTGTTCATTGTCACCGGCTCGAACACAAGCGAAAATCATCCCATCATTGCGCTTCAAATGAAAGATGCGGTCGAGAAATATGGCGCCAAGATGATCGTGGTCGATCCGCGCCGCATTGATCTGGTGGACTTTGCCGAACTCTGGCTGCCGCTCAAACCGGGCACAAACGTTCCGGTCTTTTCATCGATGGCGCATGTGATCGTGAAAGAGAACCTGGTCAATTGGGACTTTGTCAATGTGCGCACTGAAGGCGTCAACGAATTTATCAAGTCGCTTGAAAAATTTACGCCCGAATATGCCGAAGAAATTTCAGGCGTCCCCGCCGACGATATCCGCAAGGCGGCGCGCCTCTATGCCACCGCCAAGAACGCGGCCATCTATTGGGGCATGGGCATTTCGCAACTTTCGCACGGCACCGCCTCGGCGCTCGCGCTCATTCATCTTGCCTTCCTCACCGGTCACATCGGACGCGACGGCACGGGACTGAATCCGTTGCGCGGGCAGAACAACGTGCAGGGCGCCAGCGACATGGGCGCCATGCCGTTCCATTATCCCGGCTACATGCGCGTGGACGACGAAGCAAACGCCGCCAAATGGGAACAGACTTGGAACATCGAACCCGGCGGCCTCTCGCGTAAACTTGGTCTCACCACCACCGAAATTCTCAGCAATGCCCATCCCGGCGGCGTCCGTTCGCTGTACATCATGGGCGAGAACCCAATGATGTCCGAGCCAAACCTGAATGTGACGCGCCATCACATGGAACAACTTGAGTTTCTTGTGGCACAGGATATTTTCATCAACGAGTCCGGCGCGTTCGCGGATGTCTTCCTCCCGGCGACGCCCTTCTCCGAAAAAGACGGGACGTTCAGCAATACCGACCGGCGCGTCCAACGCGTGCGCGCCGCGCATCCCCCGCGCGGACAGTCGCGGCCCGACTGGCAGATCATTTGCGACCTGGCGCTGCGCATCGAATCCCGACTTGGGCGGGCCACTGTGAAATGGACCTATGCCTCCCCCGAAGAGATTTTGCGTGAGATGGCGGGCGTCAACTCTGACTATGCCGGCATCACCTACGAGCGCATCGACAAGATTGGCCTAATCTACCCCGTCCCCGACCTGACCCACCCCGGCACGCCGACTCTCTTCACCGAATCATTCCCGCGCGGACGCGGCAAATTCATCCCGCTGGATTATGTCCCCGTGCGCGAGGAACCCGATGACGAGTATCCGTTCATTCTCACTACCGGGCGTTTGCTTGAACATTGGCATGGCGGCACAATGACGCGTCACTCGTCTCTCAACGAGGCCTACCCCGAAGCGCGCGTCGAAATCCACCCCGCCGACGCGGAGATTCACGGCATCTGCAACGGCGACCCGGTTCGGGTCCAGAGTCGACGCGGCGAAATTGTAGTCCGCGCCACAGTGACGGAGAAAACGACCGTGGGAGTCGTCTTCCTCCCCTGGCATTTCCACGAAGCCGCTGCCAACCTGCTCACCAACGACGCTCTCGACCCGCAGGCCAAAATTCCCGAATTCAAAGCCTGCGCGGTGCAGGTGTTTCCGGCGAGGGAAAGCGAGTTACCGAATCCAGAAGCCGTGGTGGTGCGAGGAAGGTATTAGTGAGATTCGGCCTCCGATTCTTTTCGGAGGCCGAATCTATCTCTTTCGAGCGTGGCCGATTTGTCGCCAAAGTGCGAATGGTACAATATTGTTTCCGCGCCCATAAATTTTTATCCACAGAATTGATGTACATATCCAAGCGTATCTTTGATTTTTTCAAACGTCGTTTTCCTGCCAGGAATGACACCCTCATTGTCCTTTCACTGACGGCGTTTCTTGTGTTCAGCTGGGAATTGCGGATGTTGTTTTATCAAATTCCTGCCTTTCTCCTTTCGTATACCGTTTGGGAAATTCTTTCCATCGCGGCCTACATGCTGATGTTTGCCTTGTTGGAAACCCTGGCGGTCACTTTTGTGATGATTCTCGTGGCATTGATCCTGCCGGGCGTGCTGTTCAGAAATGGATTTGGATACAAAGCCTCCTGGTTCATCCTCGTCACTGCGGCGATTTCCATTCATCTTCAATTTGTGATGAGTAACCAGCCGAAGGTCAATGACCTGTTGTTGGAGGCGGGAGCAGGCTTTGTAGTTTTTCTCGTGCTCGCTCTGATGACCAGTTACATCGGCTTGATTCGCAAAATCGTTCTTGATGTGCTGGACCGCTTGACGATTTTTTCCTACATTTACCTTCCATTGGGAGTCATTTCCATGTTTGTGGTGATTGTTCGCCTGCTGTGGCCGTAAAATGA
>JAKANW010000457.1 GCA_021823555.1 Chloroflexota bacterium | reverse complement strand
ATCCGCCGCGAGCGAATTGATGCGCACATTGAACGAGGTGGTGTCGCGCGGCAGGAAGAACGGCTCGCTCTCCAGCGTAAGCAGGGATGCGGCTGTTGTTTGCGCGGCTTGCAATACCTGGGTCTGTGGCACACCATTGATCGTGAGGCTGTATCCAAAACGGATGCTCGCCCCAACCGGCGATAACGGGGATTGTTTCACACCCGCCACCATGCGATACCAGCGCCCCGGCTGGTAGGAAGCAATCCGTTTTTCCACCAATCCGCCCACACGGATGAATGCGTTTCCGCCACCCACAATTCCGTACTGGCCCACACCCGCCCAATCGCATTGCGAAGTCTGGAAGGTGCATTTCAGCGGGTTGCCCCACAAGGGCAATTCAGATTCCAACAACCCATTCCCCAGCGTTTCATAGGGAATATTCTGGTACCACGTATCGTACGTGAACGCCACCGAGCCGCCGTAACCGTTGGTGGCGTTGGTCAGGTGCATTCCATCACCATAGGTAAAAGTATAAGCGGGCAAACTGCTTGTCTCGCCCAGTCCATATTCGTTCACGGCGGTCAGGGTCGGTGTACGGTAATTCTGCAACGAAGGCCACACATAGGCTGGGAAGATACTGCAAGAGGAATCAGCGCAATATGTGAAATGATACTTGCGGACGATCGTCTCGAACGTTCCATCACCATTCGAGTCCTGTTCCACGTAGAGATTCGCCAACAGCGATTTTTGGAAGATCTTGTACACACCCGAGGCATATAATGTCAGCCATTCGAGGTTGTAATCGTAGCGCGGCGTGCGCTGGAATCGCAGCTGGTACCTTCCATTGGCATACTTGATCGTACTTGGATAGATGTAGTTGGTATGCAGGTATACCGTTGTACAGCCGGTTGTTGTATTCACACTGGTATGCGACTGCGCTTCTTCAACGTAAGTATAGGTAATTTGCTGCCCATATATGTTGACCATGCGTGTTAGCATCCATCGCCAGGTCAGCACTTCCACCACATTAGTTGAACCATCTGGGCAATCCACAACCTTGGTATAACCCACGCTTTTCTCGAAATAATACTGATTGCCCTGCTTGTCCAAAACAGTCCAAACATCTGTGGTTGCGTTGAATGTGATCTTGGCAAAATTCTCGTTTTCCAAATGATAACGCCCGTCTGCCCCCAGCCACAACGCCCCCCCCATGCCCTGCAGGGTCAGGCTATAGGAATCATCACTGGTATCCTTTGTCCCAAAGCCGTTCCGCTCGATATATGCCGCCGCATCCAGCGACCAGCCCATTCCCACCCACGAGGCCTGCGAGTCGGTCGTCACCGAGTCCACTACCTGGCTGTTGTACGAAAGCGACAGGCTCGGCTGGAATCCACCCGGCCCGGGCGGGACCTTGATCGGCATCGAATAACTAGCCGCGCCGGTGTACCCCGCGTGTTGGAAAAGTTCCATGGTCGGCGTCTCCGCGCTCTGCCAGCCGGAGTTATAGGTATCAAAGACAGTGAAATGATCGGTATATGCGTACAGAATGTTGTTTTCAGTGTCCACGCGCTGGCCGAGCGGCAGTTTCCACTGCCCATCCGTGGGATCATACCAGAATAGGCGCAAATCTGCCTCATCCCCGCTCAGTTCGGTTTCATCGTATTTGACCTGGATTTCCACCGCTTTCGCGAACTTCGAAACCTCGGCCTTGCTCTGCTTCGAAACTGCCGTGATCTCAAATGGCGACCCGCTCAAGGACTGAACTGGCAGGGATTCCTTCGATGGTTGTCCAATCGTCGCCAGCACCGTCTCCGATAGCGCCCCCGCCGGGAAGTTGACCAGCACGCGTCCCTTCAATCCGTCTGCGCTCCCGCCTGTTCTTTCCACCAGCGTTTCATCAGGTTCAAACAGGTCCACTTCTGCCTTCGCCAGTGGCTTTCCTTCCTGCCGCAATTCCGCGCTGATAACCAATGGCGATACCACCGCCTCCCCCACATTGAATCCAACGCTTCCTTTCAACTCGGTGACTTCCACATCCAGTGTATCCCCCGTTTCGTTGAGTATTCCAACCTTGGGATCAATGACAGTGATTCCACCTGGCAAATAAAAACGCAGGATCATCCCCTTGGCAATTTCCCCCAAGCCCGCGATGCTCCAATCCACATACAATTCCACCCCGCGCCGGATCACATTCGGGCTGGCCAAAAGGGTTAGCGTCACCTCTTCCGCCGCCACGATCGGCGCATCCGTTGCCGTGATTATGGGAGATTCAGTTGTAGTGGGAAGGGGGGTTTCGAAAATGGGGATTGGGGTTTCTGAGGGAACAGGAGTCGCGCTTGGGATCTCCAGCGGCGGGACAGTGGGGGTGGAGGTCGGCGTTTGGGTTGGCTCCACATCTCCGCTCCGCTTGCATTCGCCGCCGTTGGGTTAACTGCCAAAAAGATCAACATCAAACTGAGTAAAACCGAAAAAACAGTGTTTCTTAAGTTCAATATGCAATTCATAGCTCTCTCCCTGCAGATGACACCTTGAATTGGATGGCAAATACTCATTGTCTTTATACGGCATTACGATAAAAAGCACAACAGGCATTTGGCATTTGGGGTTGCTTGCAAATTCTTGCAAATGCGCTATGATTGCTCTCCTAAAGGATTTTTATGCTCAAGCGATTTGACAAGGTTTATCACGATTATTCGCCGCTATTCTGGATCGTTGTCGGAACCAGTTTCGTTGACGGCATCGGCGGGACGTTGCTTTTCCCGTTCTTCGCTCTTTACATCACGCAGAAATTCGGCGTAGGGATGACGGAGGCGGGCATCTTGCTGGGGATGTCCTCGCTGTTTGGACTGGTTGGGAGCATGGTCGGCGGCGCGCTGACCGACCGTTTTGGCCGCAAGCAACTCATCTTGTTCGGATTGGTCTTCAGCGCCCTCAGCACATTGACCTTTGGCTTGGTCAAAGACATCCGCGTCATGTTCCCGCTGGTGGCAGTCGTGGGGTTGCTCGGCAACATCGCCGGGCCTGCCCACAACGCCATGATCGCCGATATCCTGCCCGAAGAAAAACGCCAGGAGGGATTCGGCATCCTGCGCGTGGTGGGAAACTTCGCCTGGATCATCGGTCCCACCATCGGCGGACTGGTGGCGAAATATAATTTCTTTTACCTGTTCGTGATCGACTCGGTCCTCAGTTGCCTGGTGGCGGCGGTCATCTTCCGCCTGTTGCCAGAAACCAGACCCCAGTCACAGGGCGAAGCGCACGGAGCGGAGACGGAACACGAGTCTATTTGGAAGACCGTGCTGGGCTATCGTTTTGTCCTGCGAGACCTCACATTCATGGCTTTCCTGGTCGCAAGCATCTTGATGTTGATCGTCTACCAGCAGGCATATGGTTCGCTCTCGGTTTTCCTGCGCGACGTACATGGCATCGACCCGCAAGGCTATGGCTTCCTGATGACCTCCAGCGCCATCACGGTGGTGCTGTTCCAGTTCTGGGTGAGCCGAAAATTACGCGGCCGCGCTCCCTTCCTGATGATGGCTTTCGGGACGCTCTTCTACATGGTCGGCTTTTCGATGTTCGGAATCGTATCCGCCTACCCGCTTTTTGTCATCGCCATCGTGGTCATCACCATCGGAGAGATGATCGTCGTCCCCGTCAGCCAGGGACTGGCCGCCAATTTCGCGCCCGAGGAAATGCGCGGACGCTACATGGCGGTCTTCGGGCTTTCGTGGGCGATCCCCTCCACAGTCGGACCTGGCGCCGCGGGCTACATCCTCGACAATTTCGACCCGAACCTGCTGTGGTTCATTGGCGGCGCGCTGTGTGCGCTGTCCGCGCTGGGATTTTGGGCCCTGCACGCAAGCCTGGGACGACAGGAAAGATTTACCGCCAAACCCCAGGCGGCTGAATAGTTTTCCAACCTGAGCTAAATGGAAATCAGCACAATCGCCGTCAGCGCCAGGACAATGCCC
>JAKANW010000456.1 GCA_021823555.1 Chloroflexota bacterium | reverse complement strand
AATACCTGTCCACCATCGCCCGCAATGCAACCCCGCCCCTCCCTCCTCAAAGCCACCCTCGCCATCGTCCGCAAAGACCTTTCGGCGGAGTTTCGCTCGCGCGAATTGCTCTCGGCCATGCTGGTCTTTTCCCTGCTGGTGATCCTGATCTTCAACTTCGCGCTCGAACTGGAACCGGCCGCGCGCAAAGAGGTGACCGCGGGCGTGTTGTGGACCACGTTCGCTTTTGCCGGGACGCTCGGCCTCAACCGCTCGATGGCCGTGGAAAAAGACCGCGGCTGTCTCGACGGCCTCCTGCTCGCGCCGGTGGACCGCGCCGCCATTTATTTCGGCAAGGTCATCAGCAACCTGGCGTTCATGTTCATCGTGGAGGCCATCGTCCTGCCGATCTATTCGATTCTCTACGGCGTGAACCTCTTCCATCCCGGACTCCTGCTCAGCATCCTGCTCGGCTCGATCGGATACATCGGCGTCGGGACTCTGCTCGCCAGCATGGCGGTTCAAGCCCGGACCCGCGACGTGCTCCTCCCCATTCTGCTTTTCCCCGTTGTCATCCCGGTCCTGCTCTCCGCGGTCAAGGCCAGCGGCGGCTTCCTCAGCGGCGCGCCCATGACCGAGATCATGCCACCGCTCAACCTGCTCATCGTCTACGACATCATCTTCCTCGCCGTCGCCTTCATGACTTTTGAACAGGTGGTGGAGGAGTGATTCGTTTTTATCGTTTGTCCGTTATAGAATAATTCTGAAGGAGTTTCCATGACCCCAAAACCGATCCTGCTCAAAATTCTCGACTGGCTTTCCCTCATTCTTCTCGCTGTCGCCGCCTACCTCGCTCTGGTCTACGCCCCCACCGAAGCCGTGATGGGCGACGTCCAGCGCGTGTTCTACTTCCACATCGGCACCGCCTGGGTGGGCCTGCTGGGATTCATCCTTGCGGCTGTGCTGGGCGTGATCTACCTCGTCACCAAAAACATGAAATGGGACATCATCGAAGTGGCCGCTGTGGAGATCAGCGTGGTGTTCTTCTTCATCACCATCGTGCTCGGCTCGGTCTGGGCGCGTCCCGTCTGGAACACCTGGTGGACGTGGGACCCGCGTCTCACCACCGCCGCCATCACGGAACTGATCTACGTGGCCTACTTCATGCTCCGCAGCGGCATCGAAGACCCCGACCGCCGCGCCCGTTTTGGCGCCGTCTACACCCTGCTGGGCGGGTTGAGCGCGCCAATCACCTTCATGGCGATCCGCCTCTTCCGTTCCATCCATCCGGTCGTAATTGGGTCGGCCAACGCCAACCAGGACAAAATGAACATGAGCGGCGATATGAAGGTGGCGTTCTTCTTCGCCCTCTTTACCTTCACGGTCATCTTCATTGACCTGTTCTGGAACCGCATCCGCCTCGGCCAATTACAGGAAAAGGTCGAGCAACTTAAACTCAAGGTGATGTAGCCAGGGATGTCGTTGCGAGCAAGCGTTCTCCAGCGAGCCAGGCAACCCTCCGTCACGCGGAGGAGATTGCTTCGTCGGGGAGAACGCCCTCCTCGCGCATCCTCCCGATGTCCTTCGGGAAAGACATGCCGAAACTCTGTTTATAAAAAGGATATTCAATGGAACCCACCCCCGATACCTCCCAATACATGCTCCTCGGCTATGCCGTGTTCTTCATCGTCAGCGCCATTTACCTCGTCAGCCTCGTGATTCGCAACCGCAACCTGCAACGCGACCTCGAAACCCTCGAGGAACTGGAGCAGAAAAACTGAGTCTGGCTGAATCCGATGGGAGTCCGCTATAATCAAGGCAGGCTCCCCTTTTTTTATGCGACGGACGCGCGTCCCCTCCCGATGGACTGTCGCCCTGTACGTGTGGACCAGTTTGCTGGTCGCGTACGCGGCGATATTTTCCGCCGCCCCGGCTGGGAAAGCCGCATCCGGCCCCCCCGGTCCCGACCGCTACAAGGTTGTCAATGTGGACTACACCGCCTTTACCTGGCTGTTGGTCACATTCAAGGGGAATCATGTGGCCTGCAAGATCGTTGTGGAGCACGAAGGCAAGCCCACCCTCGCGGAAACCTATGTGGATTGCGGCGACAAGATCACCAATGAGTGGGTCGCCCAAAGCCCGTGCCTGACCCCCACCAACCCGAATCAGTGCGACGGGTATTACATCTACTTCCTCGGAAGCCGCCCCGCGAAAAAAGAAGTCTCCATGGAATTGCCCGCCGCCTCGGCCTGGCTTTCGCTTCAGGATTGCGCTCCCGTCTCCTCGCTCTCCACCAACGTTTGCGAATTCATTCCCAAATTGCTCATCAGCGGGGATGAGCCGCTCAGCGATTACGCCATCACGCATGTGGAAGGTTACCTCAACGGCGAGCATTTTGTCTGCGCCAGCCAGACTTGCCTTGTGGCGTTGGAGCCTACCTCCGAGAAGGGCGTGCCCATCGAGTTTTGGGTTTTCTCCTCCTACGGGGACACGAGCATACGTTACACCGGAACCGTGCGTGTCAGCGAGGCCGCCTTCGGCAACCCCGATGACGTTTCCTATTTTGTGGACGTGCTCTCCAGCCAGTGGACCGGCCTGCCGCTTGCCAGTTGCGCCGAGACGTGGCGCGTCCTTCCGCCTGTGGGCGGGCCTCCCGCGTGGCTGGCCACTCCCAAAGATCCGGGCGGACTCGCCACCAATATTCCCTACAATTATCTCGCCGCCAATTTGATCCGCCAGGGCGTGGTGGATACCAGCGCCTGCTCCGACCGCGGCCTCTCTCCCGACGGGCTGACCGCCAGCGCGTGCGGCCTCACCGCCGCCCGCGACGCGGTCAACGCGTGGCAGAACCGTTTCGACAGCCTCATCCTCGACGTGTCCCACTCCACCGGCGTCCCCGCGCAACTGTTGAAGAATCTGTTCGCGCGCGAGAGCCAATTCTGGCCGGGCGTGATCCTCACCGGCGGCGACACCGGCCTCGGTCAGATCACGGACAAGGGAGCGGACACCACCTTGCTGTGGAATCCCTCCTTCTATACCCAGTTCTGTCCGCTCGTGCTCTCCGGCGAAACCTGCTCCAGCGATTACCAGGATTTGGAGCCCGACCAGCGCGAGACCCTGCGCTACGCCCTCGTCCAAAGCGTGAACGCCACCTGCGCCAACTGTCCGCTCGGCATTGACCTGGACCGCGCCAATTTCAGCGTCACCGTTTTTGCGCACACTTTGATGGCAAACTGCGAGCAGGCCGCCCAGGTGGTCTGGAATTACAACGGACGGAAGACCGCCGGTGACCTGAACATCAGTTACGAGGATATGTGGAAGTTCACGTTGATCAACTACAACGCCGGGGGTGGTTGTCTCGCCAGCGCGTTCGAGGACGCGTCCAAGAAAAGCGAGCCGCTGACCTTCGACCGTATATCCATGTATCTTTCCCCGGCTTGTCAGGGAGCGACTGATTACGTGAACGACATCAGCAAGTGAGCAAGAAGGCAAATCAGCAAGAGAGCAAATCAGCCGACTGAATCCGTTGGCTGATTTTATTTTCACAAACTTGTGCTAAACTTAACAAAGCAAGTTCATCTCTGGAGGAACCATGCTCACACTCGCGGAAAAGATCCTCTTCATCATTGCAACGGTTGCGTCGCTCTACTACACCTACAAGGGCGTACAGCGCATCGTCAAACACATCGGCAGTGGACAGGGTCAAGTCACCTGGTCGCTGATTCAGAAACGGGTCGGGGAGTTGATCGTCAAGGTCGGCCTCTTCCAGCCCGTTTTTCGTTTCCGCTTCTGGCCGAGCCTGATGCACGGGCTGATCGGCTGGGGATTCCTCTCCTTCCTCCTCATCAACCTCGCGGACTTGATCTACGCCTACTCCGGCTGGAAACTCCTCGAGCACCTCGGACTCTTTGGCGACGCCTACCGTTTGCTCGCGGACGTTGCCAATGTGGCGATTCTTGCCGGCATCCTCAGATCGGA
>JAKANW010000455.1 GCA_021823555.1 Chloroflexota bacterium | reverse complement strand
CTTGGGGTCGGCGTCGTACACCCCGTCCACCTTGGTGGCCTTGATCAGCACGTCCGCGTTCAGTTCCATGGCGCGCAAGGCAGCCGCTGTATCGGTGGAAAAATATGGATTGCCGGTTCCTGCGCTGAGGATGACCACCCGGCCCTTTTCCAGATGACGAATGGCGCGGCGGTAGATGTAGGGTTCAGCCACAGACCGCATCTCGATGGCAGACTGGACGCGGGTCGTCACACCCAGGCGTTCCAACGCATCCATCAATGCCAGGGCGTTCATGACGGTGCCGAGCATGCCCATGTAATCGGCAGTAGCGCGATCCATGCCACGGTCCAGCCCTTGTTTGCCGCGCCACAGGTTGCCCGCGCCGATCACAACGGTTACTTCCACGCCCATATCACGGATTTCCTTGATACGGGTGGCAATTGACTCGGCTTCCGTTACATCTATGCCATAACCTGCCGGACCACTGAGCGCTTCACCGCTTAGTTTCAATAAAATGCGTTTGTATTTCAATTCATCCATATACTGCCTCCTGTTTGAACTGTATCACAAAAAAGGCCAACCCGAAGGTTGGCCTTTCTGCTTATTCACCCAAACGCTCGCCCAGTTCCCAGCGCTGGAAACGGCGGACAATGATGTTTTCGCCGATGGCGGCGACATTTTGCAGGATGAGTTTCTCAATATTGATGCTCTCATCGCGGATGTAGGCCTGGCGCATCAGGCAGACTTCATCCTTGAATTTCTCCAGGCGGCCTTCCACGATCTTCGGCGCGACGTTATCCGGCTTACCCTCTTCCTTGGCTCGGGCACGGGCGACCTCAGCTTCGTGTTCCAGCACCTCAGCCGGGATATCCTCGGCTTTGATATAGCGTGGAGCGGCAGCTGCGATTTGCAGCGCAATTTCATGCGCCAACGTGCGGAATGCCTCTGAACGGCCAACGAAGTCAGTCTCGCAGTTGACCTCGACCATCACGCCTACGCGGCCGCCGCCGTGGGAGTAGAGTTCCACCATCCCCTCATACACGTCGCGGTCGGCGCGCTTGGCAGCTGTGGCCAAACCCTTCTCGCGCAGGTAGTCCACGGCTTTTTGATAGTCGCCGTTGGCTTCGGTGAGCGCCTTTCGACAGTCCAGGATGCCTGCGCCGGTAGCCGTGCGCAGTTCTTTGATCATCTCAGTAGTTATTTCCATATTTACATCCTTACAAGCTGGCAGTTATTCGTCTTCGGTGGTTTCGGTGTCAGACGCGGGCAAAGCGATATCTTCTTCACTCTTATGAGATTGAGGCTTGACTTCCTTCTTTTTCTCTTCTGGAACAGCAATTGCCTCGACCTCAGGGTTGCGGGTAACACTCAGCTTTGCCAGTGTCGATTCGCCCAGCAGGTCTTCTTCGTCAATGATTTCTTCCTCCTGCTCGGCAGCTTCGCGCACTACCTTGCGGGACGGCTTGGGTGTCACTTCTGCCTTGGCTTCAGCACCTGATGCTTCCTCAGCTTCTTCATCCTTGCGGGATGCCTTGCCTTCCAGCACAGCATCGGCAACCTTAGAGACCAGCAGTTTGATCGCGCGGATGGCGTCATCATTGGACGGAATAACGTAGTCAATGCCTTGTGGGTTGCAGTTGGTGTCCACCAGCGCGACGATCGGAATGTTGAGCAGGTTGGCTTCGTGCACGGCAGCATCCTCACGGCAGACATCCACAATGAAGAGCAGGTCGGGCCGGCGTTTCATGGTGCGTACACCGGAGAGGCGGATCAACAGGCGGTCAATCTCGCGCTGGATCAACAGGCCTTCCTTCTTGGTCAGGTGATTGATCTCGCCGCTATCGCGCATCTGTTCGAGACGATCGAGTTCCTGGATGCGCTGATGCATGGTGGACCAGTTGGTCAACATGCCGCCCAGCCAGCGTTCGGTCACAAAAGGCATACCACAACGGATTGCCTCTTCCGAGATGGTTTCCTGCGCCTGGCGTTTGGTGCCGACGAACAGAACCGTTCCGCCGTTGGCGACCGTATCGCGGACGACGTTATAGGCCTGGGTCAGCAACTTGACAGTCTGCTGCAGGTCAATGATATGAATGCCGTTACGCTCCGTGAAGATGTACGGCTTCATGCGCGGGTCCCACTTGTTGGTGCGGTGGCCGAAATGTACACCGCTTTCAAGCAGGGCTTTCATGGAAATAATGGCCATGGGGGAACCTCCTTGCGTTTGGCCTCCGCCTGCTTCAACCCCGCCAGTGACCGCGTCCGTTTGGTCCGCGGCACGCACTGGAAGGTCCGCAAGCGTGTGAAGTTTGGGCATATATTGCCTGCCCTGGCAGAATGGCTTTCCTGGGGAAAGCGGCAGGATTATATCACCGATTTAACCGTTTTTAGCAGACGGAATGTCAGGTTTGAACGCAAACCAACGGTCTTTTAGATCGGTGATAGGCTTTTCGAAAGCATAATAGCTCAAGGATGCAACCAGCACCGTCAGGACGAACGCAAGCAGCGCACCAATGATTCGATTTACATCCGGCAGGAGGACGCTCAGGATCACCCAGAGAATACTATAGTGATATACGTATAGCCCGTAGGAGATCTTTCCAAGGTACCTCATGGCGGGGTGTTCGAGCAGACGAGTCCACCAACCTTGCCTGGCAACGCCATAGATCGCGAGCATAAAAAGATAGTCAAGGGCTGAATATCCCCAGACGGCCTTGTACGCGTTTGGTAACAGAAGCGGGAAGCCCAAACCGTTGTTAGTGTTCCATTGACCGGTGGTCAGGTAATCAGTGAGCATGCCGATCATTGGCAAGGCGAGCAGTAAAATCCAAAATTGCTTTTTGGCGGCGGGAATATTGGCGACGACGGTCAATAGAGCGCCAAAAGCAAAGGCATCCAAGTGGGAAAAGGGCAGGGCATAGATGGCTGTGTTGGGGTCCTGACGAAGTATTTCAAACAGGTTTTGTTGGTAGAACAACAGGACGCCCAGACGAAAGAGGGGAGCAAAGGCAATGGCAAACAAAAAAACTTTTTTCAGGTGCCTGGCGGGTGTCAAAAAGATGATCAACGGCCAGACGATATAAAATTGTTCCTCTACAGCCAGCGACCACAAATGTGTAAGGAACTGGGAGGTTTGAACGAACTTGCTGGTGGCCATAAAAAAGTTGTATACATACACGAGAGCATAAGGATACTGGTCATGGAATAAAAGCATATATTTCGTGCGGATATGCTGGGCCAGGAAATAGGCTGCAACCTGCGCGATCAGGAACAGGTACAGGTAGTACAAAGGAAAGATGCGCAAAAAACGGCGGCCATAGAATTTGACGAAATATGCACTCATGGGCAGGGACTGCTTCATCTCCAGCAAAATCCCCGTGATCAAAAAACCGGAGAGGACAAAGAACAACTGCACGCCCACCCAGCCAAAATAGCCAAAGTTTGCGTGAAAGAGAAAGACCAGAAAAAATGCAATTGCCCGCAGGCCGTCCAGACCTTTAATTCTCATAGCAAGCCCCAATTATAGCCGCAGCCAGAAAAAAGCCCCCGAATTCGGGGGCCTAATTTATTATGCTGCAACGGCCGGGCTATCCAATTGCCGCTTAATATCCATCACATCTTTGCTTAGTTTCGAGCCGCTATCTTCCCTTATTTCCTTGTCAATTTTATCTATGGCATACATAACTGTGGTGTGGTCGCGGCCACCGAGGGCTTCACCAATTTGCGGTAATGAGAAATTGGCTTCTTTGCGCAAAATATACATGGCCACCTGGCGGGGCAAAGCTACACTGCGGGAACGATCGCGGCTGAGAAGTTTCTCAGCGGTTAGATTGAATTTGCGGGCTACCAGGTCCACCACGCGTTCCGGGACGATGTCGCCGCGCTGGGGCAGGAGGTCGGCCAGGGCTACCTCCACCAGGCTGGGGGTCAGGGAGGAACCGCTTAAGTCTGCAAAGGCGATGATGCGATTGAGCGCGCGCAC
>JAKANW010000454.1 GCA_021823555.1 Chloroflexota bacterium | reverse complement strand
ACTTTCGATAAATGTTTGAGCAGCGGAGCGCGCCAGGCGCAATTGGATCAGGATGTAGCCAATGCAAAAGCGGACGGGATCCGCGCCACGCCCTCCTTCCTGATCAACGGGAAATTGCTCGAAGGCGCGCAACCATTCGATGCCTTCCAACAAGCCATCGAGGCAGCTTTACAGGGAAATTAAATCCCAACAGGATCACTGCCCCGTCGCAAGGCGGGGCCTTCGAATCATGCAGTGAGGGATACAAATCCAAAGACATGCTTACCAGACTCAGAAAAATCTATCACGAATTCCCCCGCCTGTTTTGGATCGTTGTCATGACGCGCTTCATCGACTCGCTGGGCGGGACCCTGCTGTTCCCTTTCTTTGCCCTCTACATTACACAGAGATTCGGCGTTGGCATGGAACAGGCGGGCATCCTGCTGGGCATGTCCTCCCTCTTTGGTTTAATAGGCAGCATGATCGGCGGCGCGCTGGCCGATAAATTCGGACGCAGACGTTTGATCCTCTTTGGCCTGGTCTTTAGCGCCCTCAGCAGTTTATTATTTGGCCTGGCGAATGACATCCGCATGTTATACC
The DNA here is from genome assembly GCA_021823555.1 of Chloroflexota bacterium. The sequence continues at coordinate 3,383 of JAKANW010000454.1, read as the reverse complement.
CGCTGATTGTCGTAGTGGGACTTTTGTCAAACGTAGCCAACCCGGCTCACTCCGCCATGATCGCCGACATCCTGCCCGAGACAAAACGGCAGGAGGGCTACGCGATCCTGCGAGTGGTCTTCAACTATGCCTTTATCTTCGGCACGGCCCTGGGCGGATTCATCGCGGCGCGTTCCTTCTTCGCGTTGTTCGTCATTGACGCCGCGGCCAGTTGCATCGTCGCGGCGCTGATCTACCGTCTGTTACCGGAGACCAAGCCCAAGGTCCGGGAGGATGCGCCCCGCGAAGGGACCATCTGGCAAACGCTTGCAGGTTATCGCATCGTCCTGCGTGACCTGGCTTTCGTCGCGTTCATCCTCACCTGCATGGCTGCCTTGATCGTCTACCAGCAGCAGTACAGCACGCTGGCAGTTTACTTGCGCGATATGCACGGCATTGACAGCAAAGGGTATGGCGTGATCCTGTCCCTGACCGGGCTGGAAGTGGTCGTGTTCCAATTTGGGATCAGCAGGCTGACCCGCAAGCAGTCCCCTTTCATAATGATGGCATTGGGCGCATTGATCTACTCGGTGGGCTTCTTCATGTATGGCATGGTCACCAGTTTCATTTTATTCGTCGTCGCGGCAGTGATCGTCTGTGTGGGAGAGATGCTCTTTTTCCCCACCAGTTCAGCGCTGGTGGCCAACTTCGCCCCGCCGGACATGCGCGGACGCTACATGGCCGTGACCGACCTGGGCTGGTCCATTCCATCAACGATCGGCCCCGGCGCAGCAGGTTACATCCTGGATCATTACAACCCCAATTCACTATGGTTCATCGGTGGGGTGATCTGTATTGTCTCTGCAGCCGGATACATCGCCCTGCACATCAAGGTAGGGAATCAGGAACGCTTCGCCGCCTCTCCGCCGGACCCCGAACCTGTCGCCGATTAATTGGGGTCCCCGCACCCCAGGACGTTATCAGGCCAACTCCCTGACCTGGGGAATCCTCAGATACACGAGCAGCGATAACAACAAGCCTGTGCCCGCGAAGATGGTCATGGCAAGGCTCAATCCCAGGTGCTCCGCCAACGCCCCCACGCCCAGGTTGCCAAAGGGAGCAAACCCAAAGAAAGTCAGCGTATACAGCCCCATGACGCGGCCGCGCAGCCGGTCATCCACGCGGGTTTGCAGCAATGTATTGATCAGCGTAAACTGCACCATAAAGCCAACCCCCAATCCCAACGCCAGGACCAGGCTGAACGGGAAGAATTGGTTAAAAGCAAACAGGATCAAAACCAGGGGAAATCCGATGCTCGACCCCCATAACCACTTGCCGCGCCATTTCAAGCCGTGTTGGTTAGCGATCAAGAAAGCACCGACCACCGCACCCACCCCTGTCAGGGCATTGACCCATCCGTAAGCGGCCGCCCCCAACTTCAATACCTGCTCCACAAAGGCCGGCAGAACGGTCGAATAAGAAATGCCAAAAATACTGAAGACCAATGCCAGCAGGATCAGGCCTGCCAGATCGAGCTGCCTGGATACATATTGGACGCCGCTCGTCAATTGTTTCCACGGCGACTCGGTCTGGGCGTGAACTGTGTGAGGCGCCAACTGCATGGCCCACAGTCCCACGATCACGGCCAGGAACGAGATGCCATTGATGGTAAAGCACCACGCTGCTCCGACCGCGGCCAGCAGCAGCCCACCAATGGCGGGACCGATCACGCGCGCGCTGTTGAACATCATCGAGTTCAAGGCGATCGCGTTCGGCAGGTCTTCCCGTCCAACCATCTCGACCACAAAGGCCTGGCGGGCGGGCGCATCGAACGAATTGACGATGCCCAAGCCTGCCGCCAGCAAAATGATATGCCATTCCTTCACCGTATGGGTGAAGGCCAAAGCAGCCAGGATGAAAGCCAGAAGCATGGCGCTGGCCTGGGTCAGGATCAACAGATTGCGCTTCGGGACGCGGTCCACGATCACGCCGCCCCATGGTGTGACGAACAACGTCGGGATGGCAGAAGCAAAACCAACGATTCCAAGTATCAAGTCAGAGTGACTGATCTCATATACCAGCCAACCCTGGGCAATGACCTGCATCCACGTGCCCGCGTTCGAGATCAATTGCCCGCCAAAATACAATTGAAAGTTGCGATGTCGCAGCGCGGCAAAGGTACTGGCTGTACTGCTGGGTTTGGGGCCTAACTGGGTGGGTTGTTCCTGGGAGATGGGTTCTTCCATGAAATCAAAACTCCTGAGTTGTAAGAATGGGCAAAAGGGAAATTAGATTTTTTCTTCTTCCAGCTTGTCCGGCCTGGAAAATAAAGGCTGCAAGATCAACAAGGCGCGATGTACCATTTCCAAATCGTCTGCCGAAAGCCCTTTGAGGATGGATACCAAATGCGCCTGTGTACCGTCAAGCGCCGCGTCCAAAATGGCGGTTCCCCGCCGCGTCAGGGACAGGGTGAGCCGCCGCCGGTCTTTGGAAGATTCACGGCGGGTCATGAAGCCCTGCTTGACGAGGCCGTCCACCAGCTTCGAGGCGGAGGCAAGCGTCAGCCCGAGATGATCCGCCACATCCGAAAGCGAGGCCTGCGCGTTCTTGTGCACAAAAGCCAGGGAACGGAACTGCGGCACGGACAATTCCGCAGTGCGGTGGCTGCGCATCAGTTGACGAATGGATTTGACGATCTGCGGGGCAGTCTCCAGCAGGCCATGCGCACAATCTTCCAACAAACTACTCACGATAGTAATCCTTTCGAATAGTTTCAAAATCTAATTATATCCGGTTCGCCTGGTTTTCCCGTTTAGGTTTTCAGGGGACAATTATTTGTTATGGTATAATCTTGCCCGCCTGATATGGAGAGGTCGCGTAGTCTGGCTTAGCGCGCACGCTTGGAAAGCGTGTAACCCACAAAGGTTCGCGGGTTCGAATCCCGCCCTCTCCGCTCTGGATAAACCCGCAGCTTGTGTTTGTGGGTTGTCCCATGTGAGAATTCACTTGCTGGAGTGAATTCTCTTTTTTAAAAGGTCGTTGCTTCGCGGCATCTTTTGCTTTATACTATTCGATAAGCAGAGAAAGGAAACGATTATGGCCGAGCGACGACAAATAAGCAGGCGAACCTTCTCTTACTATATGCGCATCCTGAACGAGAAGACTGGTCAGATCGTGGGATATCTGACAGACATCAGCACAGGTGGATTCAGGCTGGATTGCCCGGAGGCTGTCAACCCAAATATGGATTTCCTTCTGCGAATTGAACTGACGCCGGAAATCGCTTCCAAGAATTTCATGGTCTTTTCAGCGCGCAGCCGCTGGTGCCGGCCAGATCGCTTTGACCCGACTTCCTACAACGTAGGTTTTCAAATTATCGAGATGACCCCGGGAGACCTGGAAAT
>JAKANW010000453.1 GCA_021823555.1 Chloroflexota bacterium | reverse complement strand
CCGCGGCCGGCGGGCATAACGTGCTGATGGTGGGAAGTCCCGGCGCGGGCAAGACATTGCTGGCGCGCGCCATGCCCGGCATCCTGCCCGAAATGTCTATAGACGAGGCGCTGGATGTGACGCGCATCTACTCCGTGGCCGACGCGCTTCCGCCAGATGTGCCGCTCATCCGCACGCGGCCATTCCGTGCGCCGCATCACACCATTTCACATGCGGGATTGGTTGGCGGCGGCAATTGGCCACAACCCGGGGAAATTTCGCTCGCACACCGCGGCGTTCTGTTTTTGGATGAATTGCCCGAATTCGGAACGCACGTGCTCGAAGTGCTGCGCCAACCCATCGAAGATAAAGTCGTCACCATCAGCCGCGCGCGCGGCTCAATGACTTTTCCCGCCAACTTTATGTTAGTTGCGGCAATGAACCCCTGCATGTGCGGCTACTTCGGCGACCCGGTCAAACCCTGCACCTGTGCGCCCTCGGCCGTGACCAAATACCAGAAGCGCATCTCCGGCCCGCTGCTCGATCGGATGGACATTCACATCGAAGTTCCGCGCGTAGACTATGAAAAGTTAAGCAGCGACCGGTTGGGCGAATCCAGTGCCGAGATCCGCAACCGCGTCGAGTCGGCGCGGGAACGACAGCGCATTCGCTTCAAGGATTGCGTAGGCATTGCCAGCAACTCGGATATGCGCGTGGCGGAGGTTCGTCAGTTCTGCAAACTGGACGAGACCGGCGAAAGTCTGGTACGAGCGGCAATGAGTCAGATGCAATTGTCGGCGCGGGCTTATCATCGCATTCTGAAATTGGCGCGCACCATTGCCGACCTGGCAGGAAGTGACGCGATCCAACAGGTGCATATTGCCGAGGCGTTGCAATATCGCCCGAAATTAATGCAGAGCACGCTGTAATTGGCCGGATAATTTCAGCGGAGTATAATGGGGGCTTCATTTTCAAAAACAGCGCAGGAATTTCATGGATCACGAACCATCCTCACAACCCTCTCATTTTTTTAACATTGAGACCAAATGGCTGGTGCTATTAGCCGTGGGCATCGGCACCTTCATGTCCGCACTGGATGGCAGCGTGGTCAATGCTATTCTGCCGATCATTCAGGAATACTTCAAAACGAACGTCGCCACTGTCGAATGGGTGGTGACCATCTACCTGCTGGTGGTCAGCGGCTTACTGCTCACCTTTGGGCGTCTGGGCGACCTGCGCGGTAACAAGTCCGTCTACGTGTGGGGCTTTGTGATTTTTGTGACCGGCTCGGCGCTCTCGGGTTTGTCGCCGACGCCGGTCTATCTCATTTCGGCGCGCGCACTGCAAGCCTTGGGCGCAGCCATGCTCTTCGCGAATTCCCCTGCCATCATCACCAAAACCTTCCCCGCCGCACAACGCGGCCAGGCGCTCGGCTTGCAAGGCACGATGACCTATCTCGGCCTGACCACCGGCCCGTTCCTGGGCGGCTGGCTGGCCGGGCAATTCAGCTGGCACGCGGTCTTCTTTATCAATGTGCCCATCGGCCTGTTCGCCACATGGTTGAGTTGGCGCGTCATTCCGAAGGATGTCCCCGCCGAACGCAAGGAAGGCTTCGACCTGACCGGCTCATTCACATTCATCGCCGGGCTAGTGGCACTGCTGCTGGCCTTGAACCAAGGCCAGGAATGGGGCTGGTTCTCACCCGTGATCTTGGGATTGCTGGCCGCGTCGGTCATCATCCTGGCCTTCTTTGTTTGGATCGAACAACGCGCCCCCGCGCCCATGCTGGATCTAAGCCTGTTCCGCAACCAGATCTTCAACATGGCAGCGGTCAGTCCCATCCTAAATTACATCTGCATTTACAGTGTGCTATTCCTGATGCCCTTCTATCTGATCCAAGGCCGCGGCCTGACTCCCGCCCAAGCTGGATTAATCCTGACTGCCCAGCCGCTAGTCATGGCCTTGATGGCCCCAATCGCCGGGACTCTCTCCGACCGCATCGGATCGCAAATCCCAACCACGTTGGGGATGTCGATCCTCGCGGTGGGCCTGTTCCTGCTCAGCCGCATCGCGCCCACGTCATCTTTCGTTTATGTGGTCCTCAGCCTGGCTGTGACCGGACTTGGCCCGGGCATTTTCGTCGCGCCCAACAACAGCGCCTTGATGGGCGCGGCGCCGCGCAACCGTCAGGGAATTGCATCGGGAGTGCTGGCGCTAGCGCGCAATGTGGGCATGGTGCTGGGAGTCGGCCTGACGGGCGCGGTCTTCACCACCATGCTGGCGCACGGCCAGAGCAACGCCCCAGCCACAATCGTCCGCGCCGTGGACGCGGGATTGCTGTTTGCCTGCGGGGCGGCAGTGCTGGCCGCGGTCGCATCCTTTGCGCGAGGAGCTGACCGGCCCCAGTCGCCGCCATCCAAAGAAGAAAAAGCTGTAAGTTCTGTGGTGGAATTTTGAACTTCGTCCCCGCATTGTTAAGAGACGGCCACTCCAAAAGTGACCGTCTCTTGCAAACAACCGTTTTATTTTTTCAACAGGTATAACACCAGCGACTGAAGTGGGAAGATGTTGGTTACAGTCAACCCGGCCTGACGCGCCAAATCCTCAATATCCTTCTGGGTCAGGCGCTCATCCAAACCCGGACCAATCTCCTGCTTTTCGTACGGCCATTCCAGCACTGCTACGCGTTGACAGGCGAGGCGCGCCGCTTCTTGCATGGCTTTGTGGCGGTCATCGGTTTCGTGGAAAAGCAAGCCCATGAAAACAAGGTCGAACGAGGCGTCGGGATAGGGCAGGGATTCAGCGGTCCCCTCTTGAAAGCGGACGCCCGCCACAAGGTCACGCGCCGCGGCGAGCATGTCGGGGTTGGCGTCCACGCCTTCGACCTCCAACCCAAGTTTGGAAAAGGCCTCGGCAAAGATGCCGCTGCCCGTGCCCACGTCCAGCACGCGGCGGATGTTTCCGCCTTGCAGACTCAGTTCCACCACGCGATCGACTTCCAGCCACGCCAGGCGCTCGGGACTGCGCAGTCGGGAAACGTCCCCATGAAAACGATGTTCGTGCATAAAAATCTCCATTAGTGCAATTTGAATTTTTGAAAGAACCAAACCTTGAGGAAGTCCAGCGCGAACAAGGCCGCGGCGACCAGCACCAGATTGGACAAGGTGATCCAAAGCGGGATGGCGTGCATGAGGATGCCAAACGTTGCCAGCAGAATCACAACCAGAATATCCAGCGCGGACGCCACCGTCATCCATTTGCCAGGGCGGGACGACCAGAAATGATGACGCTCCCTGACCAGATAAATCATACCTTGCCCCGTGAAAACCAACGTGGTGAATGACAGCGTTTGAAGTTGGGTGATGCTCAGGTGCAGGAAACTGCGCCCAAACAGGAAAATGCCGAAGGTCAGCGCGAGCACGGGCAGTGCCAGACTCAACGCGGGGATCAGCATGCCGCGCACGTCCCAACGGTCGGGGCGGCGCGACGGGCGCACCTGGTCGGTGGCGATGGACATGGTCACGAAGTCGTTGGCGAAAAGCAACAACACCACCAGCAGCGGCGTGACAACGAATGTCCCCGTCAGGATCAAACCCAAACTCAGGAAGGTGGCGATCTGAATGGTCTTGACGATCTTGTTCAAGGTGTAGGTCAACATCCGCTGGTAAATTTGGCGGCTGACGCGAATGGCGGAAAGAATGTTTTTCAAGCCAGGGCTGGTGAGCACGAGGCTGCCGGCCGCCTTTGCCACGTCGGTGGCGCTGGAAACGGCAATGCCGACTTGCGCCTGCTTGAGCGCGGGCGCGTCGTTGACGCCGTCGCCCGTCATGCCGACGATGTGCGCGGTATTTTGGAAAGCCTGGACGAGACTGAATTTATTTTCGGGCAGGACTTCGGCGAACACATCGCAGGTCGGGTCGGGCGCGGCGTTTTCGGGGATGGCTTGCGCCTGACAAGCGTGGTCGCCGATTCCCACCTGACGCGCGACG
>JAKANW010000452.1 GCA_021823555.1 Chloroflexota bacterium | reverse complement strand
CGCGGCCATGGCTCTTGAAGTGGGCAAGAACCGCATGGAGTCGCTCGGCGACGTGCAGGAAACCGCCGACCTGATGTATTTCTCCGCGAAAATGATGGAGGAGAACAAAGGCTTCATCAAGCCGATGGGCAAGGATCCGCTGGTGGGCTACGATGCGACCAACATCTCGGTGCTCAAGCCATACGGTGTGTGGCTGGTGGTCTCGCCGTTCAACTTCCCCTTCGCGCTGACCGGCGGCCCGGCCGGCGCGGCGCTCGTCGCGGGCAACACGGTCGTGATCAAACCCGCCACCGACACCGCCTGGATCGTCCGCCTGTATGCCGAATGTCTGCGCGACGCGGGCTTCCCCGCGGGCGTGGTCAACTTTGTGACCGGCCCCGGCTCGACCCTCGGTCAGGCTCTCGTGGACAGCCCCGAAATTGACGGCGCGACGTTTACCGGCTCCTTCGATGTGGGCATGAAGATGTACCGCGCCTTCGCCCAGCGCAACTACGTCCGCCCGATCGTGCTCGAACTCGGCGGCAAGAATCCAGCCATCGTCTCGCGCAACGCAAATCTCGAAGACGCCGCGACCGGCATTGTCCGCTCGGCGTTTGGCCTGCAGGGGCAGAAATGCTCCGCCGCCTCGCGCGTGCTCGTGGAAGCCCCCGTGTACGATGAGTTGGTCGCGAAGTTAAAAGAGAAGACCGATAAACTGGTTCTCGGCGACCCGACTGAGCGCGCCACCTATCTCGGCCCGGTCATCAATCAATCTTCATACAACGACTTCAAAAATTTCTGCGAGGAGATCAACCAGGCTGGCGGCAAGTTCCTGACCGGCGGTCACGTCCGCGTGGACGGGGACTTTGCCAAAGGCTACTTCTGCGAACCGACCTTTGTCACCGACCTGCCCTTCGATCATCGCCTGTGGCAGTATGAAATGTTCCTGCCCATCACCACCATCGGCAAAGTGGACAGTCTCGACGAAGCCATGAAGATCGCCAACAGCGTCAACTACGGCCTGACCGCCGGCTTCTACGGCTCGCTCAAGGAAACCGAATGGTTCTTCGACAACATCGAAGCCGGCGTGACCTACGCCAACCGTCCGCAAGGCGCGACCACCGGCGCGTGGCCGGGCTTCCAACCCTTCGGCGGCTGGAAAGGCTCCGGCGCGAGCGGCAAGAACGGCGGCGGCTACTACTATGTGCAACTCTACATGCACGAGCAAATCCAAACGCTCATCAAGCCTGCAAAAAAGGTCGCGCCCAAGAAGGTCTCGAAGAAGACCGTCAAGAAGTCTGCCAAGAAGACGGTCAAGAAGTCCACGCGAAAATAACCTCTACCGTCAAGTAAAAAATAACCGCGCTGCCCGCCACATTTGCCCTGGCGGGCAGCGCCAGGGAGAACGCAAAGGAAATCCGTTTTTTCTTCGCGTGCTTCGCGGTAAAAAATATCATGAAGGATTTCATCGCCCGGGTTGGAACATTTTTCTTCCTGATGGGAATTGGCCTGCTCATCCTGTTCATCGCGTCTGACGCCAGCGCCGCCCTCCATCCCAAAACGGGCACGCAGTACGAACTGCTCTGTGGAAGCGTGCTGCTGTTCGCGGTCGGTTTCCTCTTCCGCAGGACGGCCGCTCCTCCCCAGGCCGCCGAGCGGTTTAAAGCCATCCGCAAAATCCAGGAACGCCGCGAAGCCGCCAAAAAAGAAAAAGCCCAGGGCCAAAAGAAATAACATGACCAAACTCACCCCCCTCTCCGAAGCGATTGCAAAATTCATCCACGACGGCGACACCATTTACGCCGCGGGATTCACCCACCTCATCCCGTTCGCGGCGGGACACGAAATCATCCGTCAGCAGAAACGAAACCTGACCCTCGCCCGCGCCACGCCCGACCTCATCTACGACCAGATGGTGGCAGCGGGTTGCGCGAAGAAGATCATCTTCTCGTACATGGGCAATCCTGGCGTGGGGAGCCTGCGCCTGGTGCGCGCCGCGCTCGAGAAAGGCGAAATCGAATGGGAGGAATATTCCCACTTCGGGATGATTACCCGCCTGCAAGCCGGCGCGTCGGGACTGCCCTTCCTGCCCATGAAGCAGACGGGCGCATCGGACCTCGAGCGGGCCAACCCGTCCATCAAGCGGATCGCTGACCCGTACGGCGGCCCCGACCTGATCGCCGTCCCCGCGTTGAATCCTGACGTCGCCATCGTCCACGTTCAGCGCGCAGACGAAAACGGCAATGCGCACTTGTGGGGCATCATCGGCGAGCAAAAGGAGGCGGCGTTTTCTGCGCGCAAGGTAATCCTGACGGCGGAGGAGATCGTGGACGAGTCCGTCATCAGGTCCGACCCGAACCGCACGATGATCCCCGGCATTATCGTCAGCGCGGTGTGTCATGTCCCGTTTGCCTGTCATCCCTCCTACGCGCAGGGATATTACGACCGCGACAACGAGTTCTATCTCGGCTGGGACAAGATCAGCGAATCGCCCGAAGCGGTGAAGCAATATCTCGATGAGTGGGTTTACGGCGTGAAAGACCGCGCCGAATACTGGCAGAAACTCGGCGCGCAGGAGAGGCTGAAGGTGACGCCGCAGATGAGCGAGCCGATCAATTACGGAAAATATTGATACATTTCAACCGCGCCCCACTGGGCGCGGTTATTGTTTAACGTGCACCTGATAAAATTGCCGAGATAATCTCTTCGTTCTAAAGGTAACCGAGACTTGAAAAAGCAAACAAATACGCCATCCGTCCCACGGGACGAAAGTACCGTAAGGTCTGCCAGGGAAGTACTCTCGGGCAAAAGTAAAAAGGGATTCTTCGCGCGGCTTTTGCCTTTTCTCGGCCCCGCGTTCATTGCCAGCGTGGCTTATATGGACCCAGGCAACTTCGCCACCAATATTCAAGGCGGCGCAAAGTTCGGATACATGCTCCTGTGGGTCGTTCTCGCCAGCAACCTGATGGCGATGCTCCTGCAATCGCTCTCAGCCAAACTGGGGATCGCCACCGGCCATAACCTGGCCGAACATTGCCGCAACCAATTCCCCCGTCCCGTGGTGATCGGGATGTGGGTCATCGGCGAATTGGTCTCCATTGCCACCGACCTGGCGGAATTCATCGGCGCAGCGCTGGCGCTCAATCTGCTATTTGGGATGCCGCTTTTCGTAGCGGGCCTAGTGACGGCGGTTGTCACCTTCCTCATCCTCGGGTTGGAGCGCTACGGGTTCCGCCCACTGGAGGCGGTCATCACCGCATTGGTGGCGGTGGTCGCGATCAGTTACGTCATCGAGACCTTCCTCGCCAAACCCGATTGGGGAATGGTGGCTTACCACACTTTCATCCCGCAATTCAAAGGCACGGAAAGCATCCTGCTGGCAACGGGCATCCTCGGCGCGACGGTGATGCCGCCTGCGCTCTACCTGCATTCCGCGCTGACCCAGGACCGCATCGTGACGCGCAATCCTAAACACCAGCAGACCCTCTTCCGCTTTGAACTGGTGGACGTGTTCATCGCCATGGGACTGGCCAGCCTGATCAACATGTCCATGCTCATGATGTCTGCCACGACATTCTACTTCAACGGCTTGACGGGGATCGGCACCATCGAGCAGGCGCATCGCACCCTGGAACCCCTGCTGGGCGGCGCGGCTTCGCTGGTATTCGGCATTTCCCTGCTGGCTTCGGGACTCTCCTCCTCCTCTGTCGGCACCATGGCAGGACAAGTCATCATGCAGGGCTTCCTGCACCGCCACATCCCGCCATGGGTGCGAAGACTGGTCACCATCGTCCCCTCGCTGATCGTCATCGGCCTCGGTTTCGAGCCGACGCGCACACTGGTCATCAGCCAGGTGGTGTTGAGCTTCGGCCTGCCGTTTGCCATCATTCCACTCATCATGTTCACCAGCAATAAAAAATTGATGGGCATCCTAGTCAACCAGCGTATCACCACCATTGTCGCGAGCGCCGTGGCAACCCTCATCCTCGCGCTTAACCTGTTCCTGC
>JAKANW010000451.1 GCA_021823555.1 Chloroflexota bacterium | reverse complement strand
CGATCCGCAATAGGCGCATGTAGGAATCGGGGTCCTGCAGGTTGCCGGCCAACACGGAGGGCCATTGATGCAGCCCAAGCAGTATGTTCAGCCCAGCGCTGAGCAGAAACAGCAGCAGATAGATCAACTGGATTGGGCCCTGAATCCTGCTACGCCATTTTCGATGGCAGTGACGTGCTTAGGAGCGAACTTGCTAGGATCCGTCAGGCCGCAGCTATGGGCGATGATTTCGACCTCGTCACGCATCTTTAGCGCATAGCGGGAAACCCGCACGGCCTTATCCGTTGGGTCGAGTCCGTGGATCAGTCGCGAATCAGCGGCAGTTACGCCGGTGGGGCATTTGCCCGAGCCGCATTTCATCGCCTGGATACAACCCAGCGCAAACATGAAGCCGCGTGCAGAGGAAACAAAATCCGCCCCCATACAAAGCGCCCAGGCCACCTTGTCCGGCGTAACAAGCTTGCCGGAAGCAATGATTCGGATGCGGTTCTGAAGTCCATGTTCATAACGTAGAGCCGCGACGTACGGCAGGGCTTGGGTAATCGGCAGGCCGACATAATCGGCAAGCGCCTCGGGTGCTGCTCCCGTACCCCCCTCGCCACCGTCAATCTGCACATAGTCTGGGCAATGCTCTGGATTTTGTGCGCAATCGCCAAACCAATCATCAAGGAAAGCAGGGTCTCCGACAACGAACTTCACGCCCACCGGCTTGCCAGTGATGGTACGGACACGGTTAACGAACGCACCGAGCTCCTGGATACTGCCAATGTCTCGGTGACGATTGGGAGAAATGGAATCCTGCCCTACCGTGATTCCACGGATTTCGGCAATTTCAGGGGTTACCTTTCCGCCCGGCAAGATGCCGCCCTTGCCGGGCTTCGCCCCCTGGGCCAGCTTCACTTCAAACATCTTTACTTGCGGATAGGCGGCAATTTCACGTAGCTTTGCCTCCGAGAGATTTCCCTCCGCGTCGCGCACACCATATTTGGCGGTGCCGATCTGCATTACGATGTCCGCACCGCCTTCCAGGTGATAGCGGCTCAACCCCCCCTCGCCCGTACTCAGCCAGATGCCGGCCAACTTAGCCCCGCGCGAAAGAGCGGTAACCGCCGTATGACTAAGCGCGCCATACGACATGCCGGAGATATTAAAAAAGCTTGACGCCGGATAAGGCTCGGCACAGGCGCCAGGGCCATTGGCAATGCCGATAAGCTTGCCGGGATAGGATCTTTTGTCTTCTTCCAGAACCGGGAAGGCCGTGTTGCGGAAAACAAAGGTGGGCACCGCCTCCGAGCCAAAGCTGATATAGTTGGAAACCCCTTTGGCAGACCGGTAGACCCAACTGCGCTCCAGCCGATTGAAGGGGCGTTCCACCCAATCCGGTAGATATTGGTACTGGCGCATATACGCACCCCAAGTTTCGGCGAAGTAGCGGAAATGACCAATGACCGGATAATTGCGCAGTACTGTATGGTGGGTTTGCAGTTTATCGTGAATGAACGTCGCAACCAGCCCAATTATGATAAATGCGGCAACGATCATCCATAAGGCCATGCTTCAACTCCTCCCGTTCCGGCGGAATATCCATAACTTTTTGCGGTTCATTCTGTCTTGCCCAGGCGGCTTCTTTCCGGCAACCAAATCGTGAAAAACGTGCCCTTGCCGACTTCGCTGTCGATGAGCAGTTGGCCACGATGGCGATTGACCGCATGCTTCACGATGGCAAGCCCCAGCCCGGTTCCGCCGATAGCGCGGGAACGTCCCTTATCCACCCGGTAGAAACGCTCGGTAAGACGCGGAAGATGCTCGCGCGCGATGCCAACGCCATTATCCTCAATTCTCACAACAATGCCGCCAGCAGGGAAGCGCGGATCGGGCGCTGCACTGGCAGTAAGTTTGATCTCGCCGCCTGGTCGGCCATATTTGAGCGCGTTATCGAGAAGATTAGTGAATACCTGCGTGAGCTGATCGGCATCGGCAGGGATTTTTGGAAGATTCGGGGGCACGCTCATGTTCAACGTCGTACTTTGTGCCTGCAGCATTGGTTCCAGCCCAGCCGCGATCCGTTCAAGTAAAGGCGGCAAATGCAGCATGTCTTTGGGTGGCGAATGTTCCGTGATCTCGATTCTGGACAAGGATAAAAGGTCGCCGATCAGTCGTTGCATCCGCGCCGCCTGCTCCGCCATGATGCCCAAAAACCGTTGCTGAGCCTCGCTGTCGTCGGCCGCCGGCCCACGCAGAGTTTCGATAAAGCCGATGAGGCTGGCGAGCGGCGTGCGCAGCTCGTGGCTGGAATTAGCGACGAAATCAGCTCGCATCTTCTCTAGCGCGCGCTCGCGCGTCCGATCATTCACCAACATGTAAACGGGGCCGCCAACAGGAATTATCGTTACCTCAAGATCGCGGGTTACTGGCACGGCAAGAACAATTTCTCTTCGGACAGGCAGGCCGTCAGCTTGCGCTTCGTTCAGTGCCGCACGGATATCCGGATGGCGAAGCATGGCTGCGGTTTCCGTACCAAAGGCGGTGACGGCGCTATCGTTGCGCCACAAGATGCCACCATCCATGTCGAGCTTCAGCAGCGGATCTGGCAAACGTTCGAGCAGCGTTTTGTCTTCCGCGGCGCTTGCATTGTGCCGTCCACGTGACAGCCGCTCGACATGGACAAGCCGCATCGCCTCCGCACCCAAGTCGCTCATGCCGGGCATCAGTAACCGCGGTTCGGGCGGAAGAGCTTCAGGCGCACTGCGCAGAGAATGCACCAGCCGCGCCATCGCCATCACGTCGCGCCTCAACAAAAGTGCAAACCCAATGGAGGTTAAGCTGCAAAGGACCCAGCCAAGCAAAGCTATTGAGGGGCGCAGCTCACCCAGAACAGCCAGCATCGCAAAAACCGCGGTGGGTACCGCCGTGAGCGCAAAGAGCAGCGCTATTGCTGCAAGGCGAGCCTGCTCTCTGTTCGCTTCTTCAGACATTAGCCGCTATGGCTTGCCCAGCTTTGTGGGCGCTGGAGAAACGATACCTGGCTGGCCTGTTGCGACCGAGAACACAGCAAGACCACGCTTTACCGATCCATCGGGCCGTAGAACCATGAGTCCGTCTGTGCCCGTGAAACCGGAGGGAGCGGTCAGCACATGAGTTGTGTAACCGCCAGAGGATGCAGCCAGCCTAGCAAGAGCCGCAGCATCAAAGGCAATATCCGCGATGCCGGGCGGGGCGCTGCCATAAGAGGCGCTGTATTTTGCCTGGAATGTTGCTGCGTCTGCAGGATCTGGGGCGGCGTAAATGGCCCCCACCAAAGCCGGCTGGGTCGCCATGGCGGTGGCTAGATTGCTCCACAAAGTGGGGCCCATCATCTGCACCTGCGGCGGCGAAACGTCATAATAGGGCAAAAAGTTCGCAATTTCGGCCAGGGTGTTGGCATCCGTCGCACCAATAAACAACGCGTTGAAGTTGGGCGGGGCAACTTGCTGGCTCCGAAGCTCACGGGCCTTTTCAAGCCCCGCTTCAGTATCCTCATCTTGCGCCGCCTTAGTCTCAGCCACCAATTCGGCGCCGCGTTGGTCCCAGTCGGAGAGCGACCGAACTGCTACGTTAATGCTTGAAAAATCCTGACCATAATATGCAACTTGCGGCGAAGGTTCGCCAAGCACAGCCGCCTCCTTCTGCATGGCTTGCACTAAGCTACGTCCGAAATCCGTGTCAGGCACCAACCCGGCAAGCTGAGTATGGCCAGAATCAGCTGCAACCTGTACCACGCGCTCCACCTGCTGTGCGGGGGTAATGCCAAGCGCCCAGACACCCGGCGCTTCCACCGCGCTGTCGTTCGTGAAAGCGAGAACATTCACGCCCGCCTGCCTAGCGATAGGGGCGACAGCCTCGGTCTCGCCTGCAGTGAGCGGACCAAGAATAATACCATCTCCAGCGGCAAGCCCCGCCTTGGCAGCACTAACTGCACCCGCCGGAGTGCCCCCAGTGTCGCGGATATCAAGC
>JAKANW010000450.1 GCA_021823555.1 Chloroflexota bacterium | reverse complement strand
CGCGGTGATGAAGCCGTTGCTCGACCTGTTGGCCGCGATCCCGTCAGTGGTGTACGGCGTTTGGGGTGTGGTGGCAATTGTCCCGTTGGTAGGCGACACGCTGGCTCCGTTCCTCGAGGAACGACTCGGATTCATCCCGCTTTTCGTTTCCAAAAATCCAACCGGTTACAGCATCCTGACCGGCGGCATCGTGCTGGCGGTGATGATCGCGCCCTTCATCATCGCGGTGACGTACGAGGTGCTGGCGACCGTCCCGCATGGATTGCGGCAGGCCTCGCTGGCGGTCGGTGCGACGCGCTGGCAGACCGTCCGCGCTATCGTGCTGCGCCAAACTCTGCCCGGCATCATCGCGGGTGTGGTGCTTGGCGCAACGCGCGCCCTGGGGGAGACCATGGCCGTCCTGATGGTGGTCGGAAACGTGGCACAGGTTCCGGGGTCGATCTTCGACGCGGCCTATCCGCTCCCGGCGCTCATCGCGAACAACTATGGCGAGATGATGTCCATTCCACTCTACGACGCGGCCCTGCTCGGTGCGGCTTTCATTTTGCTGGTTATCATCCTCGTGTTCAATATTGTTTCCACGCTGATTCTCCAGCGCATGTTGGGAAAGAGGTGGGTATGAACAAACAAACCCAGAAAACCGCATTTCGGGAGAAATCGAGTTTCGCCCGAAAAGGTCTTTCCCGGCGATATGTTATTGAAGCCATTGTCAAAGCCCTGATGATCTTTTCCTTCGTGATGGTGGCCGGCAGCCTCGGCCTGATTTTGTGGACCGTGCTGGCGCGCGGCCTGCCAGCGCTCACCTGGGGCATGCTCACGCAAACGCCCAAAGGCGGCTTCTACCTCGGCAAGGAAGGCGGCATTCTCAACGCCATCATCGGTTCGTTGTATTTGGCCTTTGGCGGGACGCTCATCGCCCTGGTGTTCAGTCTGCCGATCGCGCTGTATCTCGAAACTTATGTGGGAGACTCGAAATGGGGACACTACGTCCGCCTCGCGCTGGACGTGTTATGGGGCATCCCCTCCATCGTGTACGGCGCGTTTGGGTTCACGGTCATGCTGGCTCTTGGGCTGCGCGCCTCGCTGCTGGGCGGAATCTTCACCCTGGCCCTGCTCGAACTGCCCATCATGACACGCGCCATGGACGAAGTCATTCGCCGCATGCCCGTGGACTTGGAGCAGGCCGCGCTGGCGCTCGGCTCGACGCGCTTCGAGGTGGCCGTGCGCGTGGTCACGCGTCAAACGCTGCCCGGCATCGTCACCGCCATTTTGCTGGCCTTCGGGCGCGGCATTGGCGACGCGGCCTCGGTGCTGTTCACCGCAGGTTTCACAGACCGCGTCCCCACCTCGCTGCTGCAACCGGCGGCTTCGCTCCCGCTGGCGGTCTTCTTCCAATTGAGCATGCCCTACCCCCAAGTCCAGAACCGCGCCTACGCCTCCGCGTTGGTGCTGACCATTATTGTGCTGGCGATCAGCCTCGGGTCCAGATGGATCGCAGGGCGGTTGTCGAAATACCATGTGAAATAGAGGTAACCATGAAAGCACATATCCAAGTCAAACACCTGAACGCGTACTACGATGGTGTGCAAGCGTTGAAAGACGTCAACATCGAAATCCCGCGCCAGCAGCTCACGGTCATCATGGGGCCCTCGGGCTGCGGCAAAACCACCCTGCTTAAAACCTTCAACCGCTTCCTTGAATTGACCGACGGGACGCGCATCGAGGGGGAAGTGTTGGTGGACGGGCATAACATCTATGAACGCGGCGTGGATGTAACCGAGGTCCGTAAGCGGGTGGGACTGCTTGCCCAACGCCCGTATCCCTTGCCGATGTCCATTTACGAGAATGTGGCTTACGGGATGCACATCCACCAGATGAAAAGCAACCGCGGCGAATACCGCGCCGCGGTGCGTCGTTACCTTGAAGTGGCGGGGCTTTACGAGGAAGTGAAACACCGCTTGATGTCACCCGCTACTGGACTCTCCATCGGACAGCAGCAGCGGCTCTGCCTGGCACGCGGTCTCGCCATCGAACCGGAGATCATACTCGGTGATGAACCAACCTCGGCCCTCGACCCGATCTCTTCCCAGAATATTGAAGCGCGCCTGCTGGAACTCAAGCAGCAATACACCACCGTCATCGTGACGCACACATTGCGGCAGGCCAAGCGCCTGGCAGACTATGTGATTTACATGTACATGGGCGAGGTGGTCGAATTCGGCCCGGCCAAGGAAGTATTCACCAACCCCAAGCACGAACGGACGCGGCAATACTTGGAAGGATTGTTCTAGGCCGCCCGGAAATAATGACCGCTGGCCTTTTGGACCAGCGGTCACTAATTCCGAGTATAGACAGAGCGTCTTACCTGCTCAAGCTAACATTGTCAAACCAAACCGTGCCCGAGGGCTTGCCATACGTTAACGTGATAACCATTTTAGTAAAACTCCACGCTGGATTGAACGATAAGGTTTGAAGAGTGAAGCCATACGTGCCGGTGGGGCAAGGAATGGTCTTTGTTCCCTTCAGCGTTGTGCCGGAGAAGAAGGCCAACTTCGCCTTACATGTTCCCGTGGCAGGGATGGAAGATCCCGTGACCCGATATGAGAACGTGAAATAATCGCCAGCCGGTCGGTTGAGATATATGGTCTGGCTCAAGCTCTTGGTCTTATTGGGGGCGCCGGCGATCTGAACGGATGCCGTTCCCGAATCGTAGACGGAAGTATTCTTCCCATCGGTCGGGCTGAAGTTAACCGCCTTCCAGTCGTCGGGCACTTGAGGATTGTAGGTGGCTCCGTAGCTTTCAAACCCGCCATTTTGCACATACTGCACGGGGTAATATTCAACCGAGCCGATAGTGCAATTGGCGTGCCGTATGTATCCGCGTTGATCATAATTGTTCATCGGCGCGGCCGAGCAGATCGTACCCAGCCCCGCACCAATGACCGGCGAGTCGCTGGCCGGGGATAGGGTTTGACCATATCCAAAATTATTACCGTTATCGGCCAGCGGACCAAGTTTGGGATCGCCGGAAAGGAAATTCGTGCCGGATGCAAAACACGAGGCATCCTCCACAAGATTGTTGAAATTCACGCCGACCGCCGCTGTCCCGAGTCTGCAATCACCGCCGGAGACGGAATTGGCAATAATGGTATTAACCGCGCTCACTGCACCTCCTCCGCTGATGTAGAGACCGCCTCCAGCGAGGGTACTACTCGTAGCGCGATTTCCAGAAATGGTGTCATTGAGAAGCACTAGGGAACCACCATCTCCATATTGATCAATGCCTCCGCCAGTGGCGGCTCTATTCTTTGCAATGGTACTGTTGCTAATGGATACCGTAGCCGTGCCGCCATAACCGCTGGCGATATAGATGGCGCCGCCTCCAATGGTCGCACTATTGCCAGAAAAGGTACTGTTCACAATGGACAAGGAAGAGTTACTGCCGCTCACGCCACTGGTGAGAATGGCACCGCCATTTTGGGCTGTGTTGCTTACAAAACTGCTGTTCAGGATGGTTAAGTTCCCGCCATTATAGATGGCGCCGCCAGAACTGGATTTACCTTTGGTGAATATCAGGTTGCTGATTTGAACAGTAGCACCTGTATAGATAAAAAATGGCCGGTAATATCCCGCACCATTGATGGTGACCTTTACCGACGAGTAAAAATTCATGTTCGTCATGATCATAGGCAAAGCAGATTTAAGCGTGATGGTCTTGCCCGACAGCGTGGGCGAGAATTCGATCTCCACAGGCGCAGTACCCGCCGCGCATTCCCCTGTGGTGCCAGGGTGCACTTGCCCGCCGCTGTTGGCGTTGGTCATGGCCTCGCGCAAACTGCAATAGCCATCTACAGACATGTTATCCGCTGCGGTGGTGACTGTGATAATATTCACCACAGCAAAGGCTGGCGTGTTTCCCAGCGCGGCGACAATAAGAGCCATCACCACCGCGAGGGAAAACACATGGACAAAATGGTTTGTTTCTTGCTTTTTATGGGA
>JAKANW010000449.1 GCA_021823555.1 Chloroflexota bacterium | reverse complement strand
CCGATCCGGCACGGGCGTCAGGAAGTATACCGTGACCCATTTGCCCCATTGCTGGTAGTCGCTGTCGCTGTAGCCCAGGTCAATCCAGTATTTACCGGGGATGCCGCCGCCCACGTCTTCGATGGTGGCGTAGCCATAGCCGGGGATGTAGAGCGGCTGGCCGCGCATGTTGACATACCACGAGTACACCACCGACACCACACCTTTCTTCACGGGCTTGCCGCTGGCCGTGCTGGGATAACATTTATCCGGCGCGGAGCGGCAAGGCGAGTAGGCGGTGGCGTACATCTGCACGGCGCGCCAGTATTCGATCTTCACGCCATTCACAGTGGCCGTTTTGATCTCGATCTTTGTACCATAGCCGGTGATCTGCTTTTGCGGCGGGCGCACGGTGGCCTCCGATTCGGTCGTGCGCGAAATCTCCTGCCCGTCTTCGTAGCGGATGCGGACGCGGCTGACGGACAGTCCCGTTTGGCCGGGCTGCAGGATTTGCTGCTGGTCGAGCGGTACATCGGCGGAAGCCACGAACTCACTGGTAAATGGGATGGGCTTCTGCGCCAGCACGAGCGATTCGCTGACATGCACCACACGGATCTGACCATCGGAGGGCAGCGCTTCATTCTCGGACGGGGAGCTGTAGTCCAGCCCAATGAGCGGAATCCCAGCCTCAGCCAACGCCTCGCCAACGGTCGCGGCGGACGAACGGATTTGGATGGACTGCCCGTTGGCGGTGATGGTGAGAGAGCGGGCAGGGGAATAGTGGATAGTGATTGGGGCTGCGATGGGCGTGTCTGTGGGCGGGTCGAGGATGTCGCTGGAATAAATTTGGAGGCCTGTTTCGTGCAGCGCTTCGCCAACGGTGAAGGCTGCGGTGTGGAGAGTCTGCTGTCCGGCTGGGGTGACGAGGGTCAAGGTTACGGCGCGGCGGATCTGCAGGGTCACGGAGCCAGCCTGGGGCAGGGGTTGATCGGGCGGGTAGGGGATCCCGTTGAGCAGCAGGCGGTCGTTTGGGCCGAGGTTCAATCCGGCCTGCTTGAGCAATTCGACAGGAATTTGGGTAGAGGCCGGAAGGGTGATCGTTTGACCGTCCGCCAGGATGGTGGTGGATGTGGCCGGGGGCCTGGCCGGGCCGCACGCCGCGGCGAGCAGAAAAACGGCAAAGACCAGTCGGTGGAAACGCATGGATGGAATTCTAACCTATAATGCCCGATCCTTTTTATTTGTGTTCAACGGTAAAGCGAATGAACTCAAGTGTTTTACTCCCGGAATATTTCCATACTGTGCCAGGTCTCCAGGCAAGTGCATCTTCAACCATGGATTTCCATTGTTCATCCACTTCTGTCAACACCCAGTGTGCCGAGACGGGTTTGGATGCAATATCCCGGTTTTGTAAAGTGTACAGGGCGCGGCACATACTCAACACGGTATACACTTGATATTCGTCTCCGCGCTCGTTCAGCCAAGTGGGGTTTTCCAGCATGGGTTCCCACCACTCCTCCAAAAGCAAAACCACAGCCCGGCGGACTTCAGCGCGGGAAACAGGATCAATCAGGCTTTTGAGAGGTGGGCCTTCCATTTCAACGCCCTGCTCATAAAGGATATATCTTTGGATGATCCAGTCACTGCCGCGGCGGTCGCAGAAGAACTTTCCTTCATTGACGGTGGGACAGGGCGGCGACGCTGGGTCATGGTGCCGAATGACCTGTTTTGAAATATAGGAACCTTCCAGTTTGGAGGCCCATTTATTGCCGTTTGCCCATAGGCGCTGGTGCATGGCTTCCAGCGCCGAAACGATGTAATCTGATAGTTCGTTTTGTGTAACGATCAAAAAGTCTACGTCGCTGGTGGCGGGGTCGAAGTCACCACTGGCGAGCGAACCATACAAATACAGGCCCACAAACTCCTGGCCCAAAATCGCTTTTGTATTTTGCAACAACTGATCTAGCACTTGATTGACTTCTGGATATGAGGTCGGACTTACCATTTTTCGATGCTCCCATCTTTGACGTTCCACACTTCGGAGGCAAACTGCTCGATGAAGTACCGGTCATGCGCGACGGCCAGGATGGTGCCGTTAAATTGGGTCAGCGCCCCCTCGAAGCGCGCCCGCGACGGGATGTCGAGATGGTTGATCGGTTCATCCAGGATCAGGAAGGTGCAGCCTTGCGCCACGAGCAGTCCCAGTTGCAGGCGGGCGCGCTCGCCAAAGGAGAGTTCCCTCGTAGGTCGCAAGGAGTCATCGCCGCTGAAGAGGAAGAAGTGCAGGAAGCGCCGCGCTTCGGTCTCGTTGAACGGAGCCACGCTTTGAATGGTTTGCAGCGCGCTCAATGACGGGTTGAGTAACTCCTGTTCTTGTGCCATGTAACCAAGCTTGACCGTTTGTCCGAGCTTGAGTGTTCCGGCGAGTGGATCGAGTTGGCCCGCAATCGTGCGGACGAGGGTGGTCTTGCCGCAGCCATTCGGGCCGGTCAATGCGATGCGTCCTCCGGCACGGATGTGCAGGTTCAGGTCCGTAAGAAGCGGCGCGCCCTGTGCATAGCCGATGGAGAGATTGTCCGTTACCAACACAGTCTTTGATTGGTGATCGGGCGCGCTGAAGTCCAGCTTCATTTGCCACGAGGCGCGCGGCCGTTCAACCACTTCGTCTGACTCCAGGTAACGCTCCAGCTTCTTTTCGCGCGACTTGGCTTTGGCTGCCACTTTTTTGGCAATCCTGCGCACGCCAGGTTGACGCGGCGTGGTGGTAATTTCCACATGGCGAGCCTGTTCTTTTGTGCGGACGATGTCCTGTTTCACGCGGCGGATCTCGGCTTGCTGGTCGAGGTAGGTTTGCATCTGGCGCTCGCGTTCGGCTTCCTTCTGTCTAATATATTCGCTGTAGTTTCCCGGATATTGCTTGATCTCATGTGTAGAAGAGTCCAGCTCGAGGATGGAGGTGACGATGTGATTGAGAAAGGCGCGGTCGTGCGAGACGATCAGCGCCGCGCCGTGGAAGGAAGCCAGCCAGTCTTCGAGCCATTCGAGCATCTGAATATCGAGGTGGTTCGTGGGTTCGTCGAGCAGGAGCAGGTGCGGCTCATTGAGCAGGACGCGTGCCAGCATGAGGCGCGTCTTTTGCCCGCCGCTGAGATGGCGGGTGGGAGTATCGAGGGGGAGGTCTGCCAGACCGAGGGGGGCCAGGACCGTGGACGGTGGACGATGGACAGTAGCCAGTTGCGATATGACTGTATCATAGCGTGCTTGAAGGGCTGCGTCGTTCGGGTCGGCAGCCAGGGCCGCGGCGAGAGTGGTGATCTCAGACTCGAGTTCATCTGGTTTAACGGGGACAAGTCCGAGGGCGGTCTGAAGCGTTTCATTGGGGTCGAAGTCCATGCCCTGGGCGAGATATCCGATCCGCAGCCCTGAGCCTGTCGAAGGGCCGGGCCGCGTCAAAATGACCGTCCCGGAATCAGGTGGCTCAAATCCGGCCAGGATGCGCAGGAGGGTGGTCTTGCCGCAGCCGTTGGGACCGATCAGGCCGACACGCTCGCGGTTGCTGAGGCTGAAGTAAATGTTTTGTAAACCCGGCTGGATGCCGTAGGATTTGTAAACTTGTTGGACGGTAAGCATAGTCTCTCCGGGAATTAAAACGAAAAACCGAGGGCAAGGCCCTCGGCTGTAAGAATCAAAACAGCGGGTCGTTACCCTGAAAGCGTTTAGTTAGAGAATGCTGTCCGTCATCGTAAATGCTCCTGAATGGATGTGTTGATTATAACATCAGTCGTCGCAAGTGTTCTCTCACCTTTTCATCTTTCGGGGGGAAAGGCAGAAAACAATGAGCAAAACGGCCAGCACTCCGACTTTGTCCTGTGAGATGTTATTAGGCGAATTTATCGTATCTTCTCAATAAATAGGGGGATGAACAGGAAATCATGGGACACTTTCCAGAATAAAGATAAGCGAGTAAACTACCGCCACCATGTTTGAAGATATTGAACTGGATGCGATCCATGAAGAGAAT
>JAKANW010000448.1 GCA_021823555.1 Chloroflexota bacterium | reverse complement strand
TCGAAACCGCGCAATATTACATGGCGCATTTGGTGCGTCCCAAACTAGACGAGGGCATGTTCGACTCGGTCACGATTGACCGCAATCGTCTCTACTCGCAAATCCTCGATAACCTGAACAAAGCCGCGTTGACCGGCTTTGACTATCGCACCATTGGCGAGCGTCTCAGCGCAGCGTGGACCGGCGATCCGGCCCAGCGCCGCGTTTATGAAGACGCGCAAACCTGCGCCACATTGTTCCGCGAATATTGTCTCGCCAACAACCTGCTCGACTTCTCCTTGCAGGTCGAAACTTTTGCCAGCATCTTGTGGAACGACACGGCCATCCGCGATTATCTGACGCACACGTATCGTCATCTCATCTATGATAACGTGGAAGAGGACCCGCCGCGCTACCACGACCTTCTGCGCGAGTGGCTGCCCGACTTCGATTCGGTGTTGTTAATCTACGATGACGGCGGCGGCTTCCGCCAATTCCTAGGCGCGGACCCGCAAACCGGCGAATCCCTGCGGCAATTATGCAACCAAGAAGCCATGTTGGACGAATCGTTCGTCATGAGCCGCGAAGTGTCCGCGTTGGCGGAGGGGCTAGTGGAAACGATACAACCAACCCTCACCCCCGCCCCCTCTCCCGAATTTCGGGAGAGGGGCGCCGAAGGCGGGACGAGGGCTTACGACTTCGTCCTCAGCCGCTTCTATCCCGAATTGCTCGACGCGGTGACGGCACAGATCAAGTCGCTGATCGAGGAAGAAAATGTCCCGCCATCTGAGATCGTCGTGCTTGCGCCTTATCTCTCCGACGCGCTGCGCTTCTCGTTGATGAACCGTTTGCAAGCCGCGGAGATTCCGGTCCGGTCGCACCGGCCATCCCGCTCGCTGCGCGATGAACCCGCATCACAGGCGCTGCTGACTCTGGCTGAGTTGGCGCATCCTGATTGGAATATCCACCCGACGCGCTTCGACGTGGCCTACGCCTTCATGCTCGCCCTCGGCACGGACCTGGTCCGTGCCCAATTGTTGACCGAGATCGTCTACCGGCAAAAAGACAGCAAACTTTCCACGTTCGAGGAGATCAAGCCGGAGACGCAGGAACGCGTCACGTATTTTCTGGGAGAGCGGTATGCCGCATTGCGCAATTGGCTGTTAACCTATCGCGAGTCTGAGCTGCTGCCGCTCGACCACTTCCTGCGCAAGCTGTTCGGCGAGGTGCTGTCCCAGCCGGATTTTGGATTCCACCACAACTTCGACGCGGCCCGCGTGGCGTCCAGCCTGATCGAGTCGGTGCAGAAGTTTAGAATTGCTCTAGACTTGACAGGTTTTGAAAATCTGCCAAGTCTCGGCAGGGAATACATTCTCATGCTGCAAGAGGGCGTGATCGCCGCGGCATACGTGGAAGCTTGGCGCACGGACGAAGACGAAACGGTTTTCGTTGCGCCGGCACACACCTTTTTGATGACCAACCGTCCGGCCCGCGTGCAATTCTGGCTGGATGCCGGTTCGAGCGGCTGGGTGGAGCGGCTCTTCCAACCGCTCACCCATCCCTATGTATTGGCGCGGGGTTGGCAGCCCGGCCGATTGTGGTCTGACGCGGACGAATTCGAATCGCAGAAAGAGTCGTTGGCGCGGCTGGTATCCGGCTTGCTGCATCGCTGCCGCGAGCACGTCTATCTGGGATTATCCGAGTTGGGCGAGAGCGGCTTCGAACAGCGCGGCGAATTGTTGAAAGCCTTTCAGAAAATTCTTCAGACGGGATAAATTCACACATCGCCCCCATGAAACTTCGCGATCTTGCGCTCATCGTTTTGCTTTCGCTGTTGATCGTAATCGGCTTGGATTGGATGACCAATTCGTTGGATCTGCAAAAGAACTCGTGGGATTTTTTTTACTACATTCCCATGGCGAAAGATGGCTTCCAGGCCCGGCCAATGGTCAGCCCGTTTGCGTATCGTTTCGCGACCACGCTTTTGGTTCACGCCCTCACGTGGTTTGGCGTGTCCATCGAAAATGGATTCCGCGCGGTGGCTTATTTGGGCGCGGTGGCGCAACTGACTGGCATTTTCTTTTTCGTGGTCTGGCTGACCGGCTCGCGTAAAGGCGCATTCATCGCTTTGGGCGTGACGGCGCTGTCGCTCTACAATGTGAAGTTCCTGTTGTTCGACATGTACCGGCCCGACCATCTCGCCTACGCGTTGATCCTTTTGCAAACCTGGCTGGCGTTCCAGAAAAAATTCCCGGTGTTATTGTTGGTGAGCGTGATCGCCATCCAAGTCCGCGAGTTCAACGCGGTTCCGCTCATGGCTTATATTTTCATGCGTTGGCGTGACGAGAATCAGGCCGGGGTCAAGAAAGAAGCGGCGCAGGCAGTGATCGCGTTGGGTCTGGCTATCGGCCTGCCACGGTTGTTGATTCCCGTTACGGAAAATTATCAAATTGTCGGGCTCTCGGCAGAGGGCATCCGCAATGCGCTGCTCCTGCCATTCATGCCAAGTGTAGATGTGAATTTTCTGTTCGTGATCGCGGCCTATTTTCTCCCGCTTTTATTCCTCGCAGATTGGAAAACTATCCACGCCACGTTTCAAACCTTGCCGCGCACCCAGCAACGGTATTTGATGGCTTACGCCCTTCTCGTCCTATTTCTGACCGTCCTGGGCGGAACAGATTTCGCCCGCTTCGCCACCTTTCTCTTCCTGCCGCAAATCATTTTGATCGGCCTGATCGCGCCGCAAGCATCAAACCTGCAAAATGCGCTCATGTTCATTTCGATGTTTATCTTCAATCTCATCTGGATGCCTTTCCCAGATTGGAATGTGGAACAATATCGCGATTTCTACGGCGGGTTTTCCCTGCGACTAAACCGGTCCACGTTTGAACGAATTGTAGAATGTCTCGGCTTTATCGCGTTAGGTGCACTGGTTCGCAAGTGGCAGAAATCTCAAATTCAAGCATGAATATTCAAGTAGAATAATCTTCGATGTCAAAAATCGACTTCATCCCTCGCCCCTCCCAACAAGCCATCCTCCGCTACAGCGGCGGGCGGCTCGGCATTGCCGCGGTCCCCGGCGCCGGGAAGACGCACATCCTTTCGGCGCTGGCCGCGCAGATCATCCAAAGCGGCGTGTTGCAGGAGGGGCAAGAAGTGTTGATCGTCACGCTGGTCAACTCAGCGGTGGATAACTTCGAAGCGCGCATCAAACGCTTCTTCGAGAATCCGCTTCAAGCGCTCTACAAATATCGCGTCCGTACCCTGCACGGACTAGCGCACGACCTCGTGCGCGAGAAACCATCACGCGTCGGGCTTGAGGAACGATTCAGCATCATCGACGAGCGCGAAGCCGGTTTCATCCGCCGCGACTCGGTCAATGCCTGGCTGGCGTCGAACCCCGATTTTCTGGATGAGTATCTCGACCCCGAACTCGATCAGAACCGGCGCGACTGGATCCGCCGCGACCAACTTCCCAACCTGCTGGATTCCCTAGCCCTGGCCTTCATCCGCTCTTCCAAAGACCGCCTCCTGACTCCCGAAAGCCTGCGCGCCAAACTCGACGCGTCGCCGGCCCGCCTGCCTCTCGCCGAACTCGGCTGGAGCATCTATGCCGACTATCAACGCGCCCTCGCCTACCGCGGCGCGGTGGACTTCGATGACCTGATCCGCCTGGCGTTAACCCTGCTCGAAGGGGACGCTGAATTTCTGGAGCGGTTGCAGTATCGCTATCCGTTCATCTTGGAAGACGAAGCGCAGGATTCATCCATGACGCAGGAGAGGATTTTGGCGTTGTTAGCGGGAGGCACCCCCCTCCGGCTCCCCCCAAATGCTCCGCATTTTGGGGGAGCGCCCCGACCGAAGGGAGTGGGCGAGGGGGGTAATTGGGTTCGCGTCGGCGACCCAAACCAGGCCATCTTTGAAACCTTTACCACCGCTTCGCCGGAACTGTTGCGCGCCTTCATTCAAAACAACCCGCACGCGGACATGCCCGAGTCGGGACGGTCACAGCCTTCAATTTTG
>JAKANW010000447.1 GCA_021823555.1 Chloroflexota bacterium | reverse complement strand
GATATCGGCAAAATGGGCGTGCCTGATCACATCCTGCTTAAGCCGGACAAGCTGACCGACGAAGAATGGGTTCTCATGAAGAAGCATCCCCAGTTTGCCTATGACATGCTTGCCCCCATCGCCTACTTGAAACCCGCGCTGGATATTCCCTATTGCCATCATGAAAAGTGGGACGGCACTGGTTATCCGCGTGGACTCAAGGGTGAGCAAATCCCTCTTACAGCGCGCATTTTTGCAGTGGTGGATGTGTGGGACGCGCTAACATCGGACCGCCCTTACCGAAAGGCCTGGACAAAAGAAAAAGTGCGCGAACATATCCGTACCTCATCAGGAACACACTTTGATCCGCAGGTGGTTGAAACGTTCTTATGGACGTTCGAGGAAAACTATCCTGCCGAGAAAGGCGGAAGCACATGAACCCGTTTGCCAGCCGCGGTGATGTTCTTCCGGATGATTACTCCCGCCATTGGTGGGGATGGTAATATACCTCGCTTAGAGCAACTCTCCCTGCAAGCCCAGTTCGCCGGCATCGCGGCCATGCTTCTGCCGCTGGTGCTGTTTGCGCTTGTTGACCATTTCTGCCTTCTGCCCCGGTTGCTTGAATCCATTGATGAACTCTCGGGGAAAACGGCCGATAAATTGACCCCCGCAGCGCGCCTCCAGAACCTGATTCTGAGGGCGGCCATGCCGGTCAATGACTACCTCATCCACGGGGACCCGCCGGAGCGCGAAGACTTCATCAAATTGAGCGGGGAGGTGCAGCCCTTTCTGGATTGGCGCTTTTTGTGGGGTGCCCGTGGTATGATTCACAGCTACATCCCAGGAGTTAATTGAAATGGCACAACTTCGAGGTCCTGAGCGATCAGTTTTCTTTGTGTCCGTACCATTGATAATCACGGTCACATTGGGCCTGGTCTGGACTATACCTTTTTCGCTCGATTCACGTCTCGTCGTCACCGCCCTGGTCCTGGTCGCGGCGCTCTATACTGTACTGGCTTACTGGCTGCAAACCCGCAAACACTGGCGCGGCTTGCGCTATACGACCCCGCTGGTCACCGTCACCATCATCACCCTGGGAGTCGTCAAGGTCAGCGCGGACGCGCCGCTCAGTTTCCTCCTGTTTTTCCCCGCGATCATCTTCTCCAGCATCCGCGCCGGTCGCAATATTGGAATTGTGACCGCCGTCGCCGCCTCGCTCGGGTATACCCTCGCACACTGGCTTAATCCCCACATCCCCGTCATCGTATATGAAGACATTTTCATCGCGGTCAATCTTCTCAGCGTGGCGGTGTTGAGTGGTGAGATGGCAGATGAAGAGAGGATGCTCAGGCGGCGGGCGCAAGGGCGGAGGGAGCAAGAGCAAAATGCCCTCCTCAAATTGGCCGACGCTCTGGCAAATGCTCCAGACCTGAACGCGACCCGCGAGGCCGCGGTGGAAATTGCCGCGCAAATTTTGGGGGTTGACGCAGTGGCGATTGTGACGCCCGCCGGGGAAGGGTATGTGATGCAGGCCGGTTGGGGGCTGCTATCTTCTTATCGTGAGAGCCTACTCTCCGGGGACGGCCGTTACATTTTAGCGGGCACCATTGCTTCCTGCCGCCCCATCGCCGTGGCTGATTTTCGGCAGGAACAACAATGGCAGCCCTGGCCGCCGGCGCTCGGAAAGGACCTGCGTGCCGGTGTAGCGGTACCCATGATTCGCGCCAGTCGCGCGCGTGGCGCGTTCGTCGCGTACAGCCGGAACCCGCGGGTCTTTTCAGGAGATGACATCCATCTGCTCTCACTCGTCGCGAATCAGACGCTGGTGGCGCTGGAGCGCAGACAGGCAGAAGAAGAAATCCGTCGTCAAGCCGCGCGTGCCCAGGCGCTCGTTCGCGTCGCCGCGCGCCTCAATGCCCACCTCGACCTCACGACCGTTTTGGGTGCAGTTTGCGAAGAAGCAGCCCGTGCGTTGGACGTTCCGATCGCCACGGTAAATCTGTATGATAAAAAGCGCGATGCACTCCCCATCGTCAGCGCATTTGGCTTGCCCCCCGAATTACTCGAGCGCATGCAGGCATTGCCGCGTGCTGTGTATGATGAGTATTCCCGTCAGCAGGGACCCATTGTCGTCATCCCGGATGTGCAAGCCTTGAAAGATTTTCCCAACGCCGACCTGTACGCCTCGATGAATCTTCGAACCACCGTCAGCGCAAGCATGTTTCGCAAGGGAGATCTCGTTGGGCGACTCAACATTGGGACAATCGCCCAGGTGAGGGATTTTGGCGAGGACGAACTGGAGTTGCTGCGCGGACTGGCGGATGAAGCCGCGCTCGCCATCATTAATGCGCGGCTGTTTGAAGACAACGCGCGCCGCTTCAAGCAGGTTCAAGCCCTGCGCACGATTGACATGGCGATTACCGGCAGTCTGGACCTGCACATCGTTCTTCACATCCTGCTCGAGCAGGTGACGGCCCAACTCGGGATTGACGCCGCCACGGTTTTATTGTTCCACCCCCATAGTCAAATGCTCGAATACGCCGCCGAGCGTGGTTTTCTCGGGGGGGCCCTCCAGCATACCCAACTCCATTTGGGTGAGGGCCACGCCGGTCGCGCCGCACTGGAACGCTGCATCATCAGCATTCCTGATTTAGCTGAGAATCCCGGCGATTTGGGTCGCGCGCCGTTGCTGGCGGGCGAGGACTTTGTCTCCTACTACGCCGTGCCACTCATCGCCAAAGGACAGATCAAGGGCGTGCTGGAGATCTTCCATCGCGGCACACTGGAAACCGATATCGAGTGGATAAGTTTTCTGGAGGCCCTGGCAGGACAGGCGGCGATTGCAATAGACAATGCAGGGCTCCTGGACAACCTCCAAAGTTCCAACGCCGAGCTGGCACTGGCTTATGACACCACATTGGAGGGCTGGTCGCGCGCCCTGGAGTTGCGCGATCAAGAAACCGAAGGGCACACTCAGCGGGTAACAGAGACGACGTTGAAACTTGCGCGCGCCTTCGGCGTGAGCGAGGCAGACCTGGTGCAGGTCCGCTGGGGAGCGCTGTTACACGATATCGGCAAGATGGGTGTTCCGGATGCGATCCTGCTCAAGCCCGGCCCTCTGACGGACGAAGAATGGGTGACCATGAAGAAGCACCCAACCTTTGCCTACGAGATGCTCTCTCCCATTCACTACCTGCGGCTGGCGCTGGATATTCCCTACTGCCATCATGAAAAATGGGATGGCACTGGTTATCCACGCGGCTTGAAGGGCGAGCAAATCCCTCTGACAGCGCGCATTTTTGCAGTGGTGGATGTGTGGGACGCGCTAACATCAGACCGCCCTTACCGAAAGGCCTGGACAAAAGAAAAAGTGCGCGAACATATCCGTACCTCATCAGGAACGCACTTTGATCCGCAGGTGGTTGAAACGTCCTTACGGACGTTCGAGGAAAACTATCCTGCCAAGAAAGAGGGAAGCACATGAACCCCTTTGCCAGCCTTTAACAAGCGCCCGCCTTCAAGACGCCTCTCTTCCATTTGTTCAGGCGTCAAGTATGACGGCTTCCATGTCAAACTACCAATTCTAAATCAATCTCAGTTAACCTGAATAGTGTGTGTATGCATAATCTTTAACGTCGCTGCGATGGGGGCCTCGGGCATTCTTCCCTGCGCCGTCCCCGGTGCAAGATTTACCTTGAAAACGCCGCCGGGGACGGCGGGCTGGAGCACAAGGTACTGATATATTTTGAGCGTTCCCAAACTGTTTGTAGCAGCCGAATTATCCCCAAGATCGTCCGGGGTTATTATCAAAACAGTAATGAGACAGGTCTTGTCAAATATCACAAATAAACATATAACTACTGTAGCTACCGTCGATCAGTCCGGCACGCTGGCCACCTTGCTGACCTAAAGCAGCGGAAGGGTTCTTGAGAATGGATTCCAAAATGATCCTGCAATCTGATTCCCGCCTCGATTCCTTATTCAAATCCATTTCAATAGCCGCCAGTATGATTGTCCTGGCTG